>JAIRMF010000001.1 GCA_031258895.1 Dysgonamonadaceae bacterium
TTACAAGGACGATTTGACAAACCACTGCGACGACTCGTAAAATGTGTGAAACAACTTGCAAAATCACAAGGACACTTTGACAAATCACTGCGACACTCCGCAAACTATGAGAGCCAACTTGCAAAATCACAAGGACACTTTGACAAATCACTGCGTCACTCCGCAAACTATGAGGAACGACTTGCAAAATCACTGCGCCACTTTGACAAATCACTCGATGATCTTGCAAACTATGAGGTTCATCTTGGAAAATGTGGGAGTCATCTTGGAAATTGTGGGAGTCATCTTGGAAGATGTGAAGTATATCTTGGAAAATGTGGGAGACGTCTTGGAAAATGTGTAAGATATCTTGGAAAATGTGGGAGTCATCTTGGAAAATGTGGGAGTCATCTTGGAAAATGTGGGAGTCATCTTGGAAGATGTGAAGTATATCTTGGAAGATGTGTAAGATATCTTGGAAAATGTGTGAGATATCTTGGAAAATGTGAGAGACGTCTTGGAAGATTTGAAAAAAAACTTTAATGACCTTAATAACTTTATTGTTATTTCGGCCTGCATCCGTCAAGTTGAATAAAATTGCGTTTTGAACGACGGATTTTACAGGCAATCCGTAAAAAAGAAGTACCTTTGCGCTTCGAAAATCTTTAACAATATAAATATGAATACAGTTTCTCCGGTCTTTTGGTTTATTCCTTTCGCCTCGTTGCTGGCTCTTGGGTTCGCATACTTTTTTTATCGCAGGATGCTTTCCTTGGACGAGGGCGACAGGATGATGAAACAGATAGCGCAGTACGTCCGTACGGGCGCGATGGCGTATTTAAAGCAGCAATACAAGGTTGTCGCGGTGGTGTTTGTCGTTCTTGCCGTCATTTTCGGCGTCATGGTGTACTTTGGCTTGCAAAACAGGTGGGTGCCCTTTGCTTTTTTGACGGGCGGCTTTTTCTCCGGCCTCGCCGGCTTCTTCGGTATGAAGACTGCCACGTACGCTTCCGCACGCACCGCAAACGCTGCGAAACATTCCCTCAACGCCGGCTTGAAAGTGGCTTTCCGTTCGGGCGCGGTGATGGGTTTAACGGTAGTCGGGCTTGCTCTTCTCGACATTTCGGTGTGGTATCTGATTCTTGACAACTTTGCCGACGTAGGCGGCGGGGACAAACTGATAATGATCACGACGACAATGTTAACATTCGGGATGGGCGCCTCGACGCAGGCTTTATTTGCCCGTGTCGGCGGCGGCATTTACACGAAAGCGGCGGACGTCGGGGCCGATTTGGTGGGAAAAGTCGAAGCCGGGATACCGGAAGACGACCCGCGCAACCCTGCCACCATCGCCGACAACGTCGGTGATAACGTCGGCGACGTCGCCGGCATGGGCGCCGACCTTTACGAGTCGTATGCGGGCAGTATTCTGGCGACAGCGGCGCTTGGCGCGGCGGCATTCGCGGGCCTCGACGGGGGGATGCAGCAAAAAGCGGTGTTTGCCCCGATGTTAATTGCATCGGTCGGGGTTATCCTTTCGATAGTGGGTATTTTTCTTGTCCGCACGAAGGAAAACGCCACAATGAGGCAGCTCCTTTCGGCTCTCGGCAGGGGCGTCAACGCAAGTTCCGTGCTTATCGCGGTCGCCACCTTCGGCATCTTACACTATTTGAAGATTGAAAACAGGTTAGGCCTGTCTTTTTCCGTCATTTCCGGTCTTCTTGCCGGCGTAATCATCGGTCAGGCGACCGAATACTTTACTTCCCACTCATACAATCCGACAAAAAAGATCGCCGAGAGCACTCAAACCGGCCCCGCCACCGTCATCATTTCAGGCATCGGCACGGGTATGATTTCAACCGCCGTTCCCGTCCTGACGATCGGGCTTGCTATCGCCTTTGCGTTCCTTTCCGCCATCGAATTCGACGTGAAAAACATGCTTTCGCCGCACAATCTGAGTCTCGGCCTGTACGGTATCGGTATTGCCGCTGTCGGAATGCTTTCCACGCTTGGAATAACGCTTGCCACCGACGCTTACGGCCCGATTGCCGACAACGCCGGCGGAAACGCCGAGATGAGCGGCTTAGGAAAGGAGGTTCGTCGCCGTACCGACGCGCTCGACGCCTTAGGCAACACGACGGCTGCGACGGGAAAAGGTTTCGCTATCGGTTCCGCCGCGCTTACCGCCTTAGCATTGTTGGCTTCTTACATCGAAGAAATCAAAATCGGCCTGATACGCCTCGGTACTGAGAGTTTACAGATAGGGGGAAAGGCGGTTGAGACGTCTTCCGCCTCGTTTGCCGACTTTATGGAGTATTACAGCGTCACGTTAATGAATCCCATCGTCCTGATCGGCATATTTATCGGCGCAATGATGGCGTTTTTGTTCTGTGGTCTTTCGATGAACGCTGTCGGTCGCGCGGCACAGAGCATGGTAGAGGAGGTCAGGCGGCAGTTCCGCGAAAACAAGGGCATTCTCACCGGCGCAACCACTCCCGATTATGCGCGTTGCGTCGAAATTTCCACGAAAGGGGCGCAGCGTGAAATGTTACTTCCTTCGCTTCTTGCTTTGATCGTTCCGATCGTCACCGGCGTCTTGTTTGGCGTTGCCGGCGTGATGGGTTTACTGGCGGGCGGATTGAGTTCCGGCTTTGTGTTGGCCGTCTTTATGGCAAACTCGGGCGGAGCTTGGGACAATGCCAAGAAATATATAGAAGAAGGCAATCACGGCGGCAAAGGCTCCGACTGTCATAAGGCGGCGGTCGTAGGCGATACGGTCGGCGACCCGTTCAAAGACACATCCGGCCCTTCGCTCAACATCCTTATCAAACTGATGAGCATGGTAGCGATAATCATGGCGGGGTTAACGGTGGCGTGGAGTTTGATGTGAAAAGTTATTACAATGTCAAACGCACCCGTGAAACGGATTATCAATCTGAAATACTGTCTCATCGTATTTTGCGGGAGCGTTTTATTTCAAACCTTCTTCTCTCTCCCGGCGCAATCTGCGATGGACGCTAGCGTTGTTTTCCAAAGCATGGTAATACCGGCGGAACATGCCGAGCATTTCGGAGCATTGCCGATGCAAAGCCGCGAAGGGAGGCTCAAGCCCGTAAACACGTTCTCATCCGAAATACTGCGCAAGCTGCATCATTCGGATAAAATAGGCAATCTCAATTCCGATCAGTTCCTTTTGAGTTTACTTGTAATGCCTGAGATTTGGATCGAGACGCCGTTCATTTATCTGAAGAACAAAGACATATCCAACCGTTACGGATTATCCGAAAAACAGGTCGCATACAGAGAAGTTTTTGACGAAAACGGAAATTACCTCCTTGCGCATGACGTCAATGCCGTCTTTGCGAAACCGCCCTCGGAACGCGGCAAGTTTGACAAAGACCTTCTCAAATTCAACGAACAAATCCACATCTTTTCGCAGCTCATCGACAACGAAATGTTAAATCTTTTTCCCGTTGACAATGAAAATCATAAATGGTCGGCGGATAACGAACTGTTTCACGATTATCGAAACAAAATCATACCGGCTTTACATTCCGGCGACTGGAGCGATGCGGACCGCGCCTTGCTCTCTATCGCCGACTATCAAACCAAAAACTCCACGATCGAAATTAAAACGGAAAAACTGAAAGCGGAACTGTTGTACAACAAATTGAATATTTTTAATTTTTGCAAGAAATTCTACTTCGTTCTCGGCGCTCACCTGTTGGTTTTCGCTTTCGTGTTCATCATGTTTAAGAGAAACAAATCACTGAAAAAAGGTATAATCCTTCAGATTGCATTAATAGCCGCAATGCTTGCATATCACCTTTTCGGCGTCTCGTTGCGCTGGTACATATCGGGTCATGCCCCGTGGTCGAATGCCTATGAAACGATGGTTTATGTAGCATTCATCACCGTCGCGGCAGGTTTGGTCTTTGCCCGTCGAAGTGCAATAACTGTCGCCCTGGCGACACTGTTCGGGGGAGTAATACTTTTTGTATCGGGGTTAAATTGGCTTGACCCCCAAATAAGTCCGCTCATTCCCGTCCTTCAGTCTCCGTGGCTGATGATTCATGTGGCCGTTATCGTTGCCGCCTATGGATTTTTCGGCGTTAGTTTTCTGTTGGGGGCGACAAATCTGGCTTTAATTTCAATTCAAAATCCAAAACACAAAAAAATCAATTTACATTCAAGCTCTCAACTTGTTCAACTCACCGCCATCAACGAACTTTCTCTTTGGGCAGGCTTAGCTCTTATGACTATGGGGACTTTTACCGGCGCAATTTGGGCCAACGAATCGTGGGGACGTTACTGGGGTTGGGATCCGAAGGAAACATGGGCGCTAATCACAATAATAATTTACGCCGTAACGCTGCATCTTCGGCTTGTAAAAAAATGGGATAGTCCCAAAATATTAAACTTGGCGTCAGTGCTGGCTTTTGCAAGTGTATTGATGACGTATTTCGGAGTAAATTATTATTTTGCCGGAATGCATTCGTATGCCGGTTAAAGATTGAGTAATAAGAATTCTAAAATATAAATAATTTTTAAGCGATGAAAAGACGAAATTTTTTAACTAATGCAGCTATGCTGGGGACGGGAACGGTAGTGGGGATGCCCGCAATCCTTACCTCATGCTCAAAACAGGGTACATCTAAAACGTTTACTCCCGAAGAACTCGGAATGTTCTCTTTTTCCGACGTTGCACCCGATGGAAAACCGCTTAATGCAGCCCTCATAGGTTGTGGTGATCGCGGTACCGGCGCAGCGTTGCAGTTTCTTGCGGCGGGGCCAAATCTTAAGATTGTTGCGATGGCAGATGTTTTCGCAGATCGAATGGAACGAAGCCTCAACATACTAAGAAAAGAATTTAACAATGAAGTGCCGGAACAAAACCGTTTCCTGGGTTTTGACGCCTACAAAAAAGCTATCGCCCTGTCCGGAGTTGATGTGGTACTGCTTACGACGCCTACTCATTTCCGCCCGGAACACTTTAAGACGGCGGTAGAAGCGGGTAAGCATGTGTTTATGGAAAAGCCGTGTGCAGTTGATCCGTCCGGAATCCGCACTGTAATTGCGGCCGCAAGGGCTGCTAAGGGAAAAGGATTAACAGTCGTCACGGGTAACCAGCGCCGCCATTCGCGGGCATACTGGGAGGCTTTCATTCGCGTACGAAATGGCGCTATAGGCGACATCTGCTCCGCTTCTGCCCACTGGGATCAGGGTGCATGGTGGAACAAACGCCATCGCCCCGAATGGTCGGATATGGAGTATTGTATCCGCAATTGGTTCAATATTAAATGGCTTAGCGGTGACCATATTCTTGATCAGGCGATTCACAATATCGACGTCGTTACCTGGTTCATGGGAGTGAAACCCGCACGTGCCGTCGGTTTCGGTGGGCGCGCCCAAAGATTGACGGGTGATATATTCGATTTTTTCAGTGTAGACTATTATTATGACAACAACCGTCGCATGCTCACAACGGCCCGTCAGATCGACGACACGGAATATAACGTATCGGAACAGGTTTACGGCACAAAAGGCGTGTTTTCTACAAAAGACGGCGTCCACATCGAAGACCTTGCCGGAAATATGCTCTGGGCTTACGATTACAAGGCCAATCCCGAAAAAGACCACTACAGGCAGGAACACATCCACCTTGTGGAATCAATACGTTTGAATAAATGTATCAATCAAGCGGAAGACCTTGCATATTCCACTCTTGTTGCAATACTCGGTCGGGAAGCGGCATACACAGGAAAATCCATCACTTGGGAAGAAATTATGTCTTCCAACCTGCGTTACGGGCCGGAAACCTACGAATTAGGAAAACTGCCGGACTATCACGAAGGGGAAGCTCCAAAGCCGGGTAAAGCGCCCGGTGCGGCAGGATAAGAGATGTAAGCATTACTTCCGGAATGCACTTCAAAAGTTTACTGTTTGTAGATTTGAGGTGCATTTCGTTTTTACATCATCAAGTCAGAGATAATCATATCGGAAATAAAAATACCTCGACGAGTTAATCTCAGGCAGTTGTCTGCTTCGTGTAACAGGGCATTTTTGATATGTTTTTGCGCCTGATGTAGACAATAATCCAATTCCTTTTTCCCAAAAAGTTTATACAATTCTGCTGAGTCTATACCTTTCGCCGTCCGCAGTCGGGTCATTACGAAATCGTTGTAAGCGGTTTTCGTATCAATCTTTTCAAAGCCATCAGGTTTGAAGCCTGAGTTGATATAATTTTTAATTGACGCTACGTTCCATTGTCGGCTGTGGCCGTTGTAAGAGTGAGCGGCAGCCCCTAATCCGAGGTAAAGGGAACCGTTCCAGTAAGAACAGTTATGACGTGAATGATAGCCGGGCATAGCAAAATTAGAAATCTCGTAATGTTCGAAACCTCCCGCTGTCATCATCTCGATCAGAACGTCAAACAGTCGGAGGCTCAAATCTTCGTCTAAGGCGCATATCTTACCCTGCTTAAGTTTGCGTGAGAGCGGAGTTCCTTTTTCATAAGTAAGGTGATAGGCGGATATATGCTGTACGCCGAGCGATAAGGCTTGCCGAACAGTGTCCCGCCAGCTCTTTTCTGTTTGTCCGGGCAGACCGTACATCAAATCTATACTGATATTCCGGTAACGGAAACCTTGCAGACATTCGATCGCCTTCGTTGCTGTTTTTGCATCATGACGCCTGCCTAAGGTTTCCAGTTCACTGTCGTTGAAACTCTGTACGCCGAGACTGATTCTATTAAACGGCAAATGATGAATAGAGTCGATATAGCTGTCGGTAATGTCGTCTGGATTTGCTTCGAGGGTAATTTCTACGGTGGGCAGGTTTGAAACGTTGAATATATCTAATGCACGGAAGATTTTTTCAAAATGCGGGGCATTAAGTTGTGACGGCGTACCTCCACCGAAATAAACGCTATCAATGGGCTGTTTGTTAAGATAATTTTTACCGGTAACGGTTTCCCTGCATACCGCATCAATATATTGCGACATTTCGTTTGCCTGTTCGGAAGAAAAGAAATCGCAATAAGCGCACCGTTTTTTACAAAATGGAATATGTATGTAAATACCTGCCATCTGGCAACATTATAATGCGGTGATAACGGTCCGGCATTTTATTTTTGACGGTTGATTATGGCGCCGTCCTGTATTTTTATTGTACGGTCCGTAAGTTCGGCAAGAGTCGGGTCGTGGGTAACTATGATAAAAGTCTGATTAAATTCACGCCGCAGGTCGAAAAACAGTTGATGCAGTTCTATTTTATTTTTGGTATCGAGGCTACCCGAGGGTTCATCGGCAAATATCACCGAAGGTTTGTTAACTAAGGCGCGTGCAACCGCCACACGCTGTTTTTCTCCGCCCGAGAGTTCATCCGGTTTATGTTCCATTCTGTTTTTAAGTCCGAGAAAATCCAGTAGTTCGGCGGCTCTTTTTTTTGCTTCTACCTGTCGGATATTGCTTATCATGGCCGGAATCATTACATTTTCGACAGCTGTAAATTCTGGTAGAAGTTGGTGGAATTGGAAGACGAATCCGATATTTCTGTTGCGGAAATGAGCGATTTCCGTGTCTTTTAATTTATTGACGTGAATACCTTCGTAAAATATTTCTCCCGTATCTGCTTTGTCGAGCGTACCCATGATCTGGATCAGTGTAGTTTTTCCTGCCCCGCTCGGGCCGACTATCGACACTATTTCACCGTAATTAACGGCCAGGTCGATACCTTTCAAGACTCTCAGCGCACCAAAATTTTTAGTTATCCGTCTACATTCAATCATTTCAATTTGTTTTATGACAATCCCGTTATTTTTTCATTCACTATATCTATGTTGACGGCGTTCGGCAGTTTTGGTAGGCCCGGCATACGCATTATTTCGCCGGCAACAGCTACTATAAACCCTGCACCGTTGTTGATAATTACGTCGTTGATTTTCATCTTGAAATCTTTTGCTACGCCAAATACTTTAGGGTCGGTCGAAAACGAATACTGTGTTTTTGCTATGCAGACAGGTAATTGTTCAACGTTAATCTGTGAGGCAAGCCGGATCATCTTTTCCGCACGGTCGCTGAACTGAACGTCTCCTGCCTTGTAGATTTCGAAAGCTATTTTCTCTATTTTGGTTTTAATGTCATCCTCTTCTTTGTAAGTAAACCGGAGTGGGGGGGATGGTTTCTTTTCGATTGTTTCCACGACAAGTGACGCAAGATCTACAGCGCCGCTGCTTCCTTGTGCGAAGGCGTTATTGACCGCAAAGCAGGTATTTCTTTCGGCACAGTGGCTTCGGACGAGTTCAATTTCTTCTTCCGTATCGAATTCGTAACGATTGAAGGCCACTACTACCGTTTGTCCGAAAGATGCAAGATTGTCGAGATGACGGTCTAAATTTTCCAGTCCTGTTATGATTGCATTGCTGTTTGGTTTTTGTAATTCGTTTTCTGCTCCGCCGTGCATTTTCAATCCTTGTGAAGTTACGACAATGACTGTGAGACATGGGTGTAGTTTTCCTTTGCGACATTTGATATTAAAGAATTTTTCGGCGCCCAGGTCTGCTCCGAATCCGGCTTCTGTGACCACATAATCGAAAAATGTTAATGCTGATTTTGTGGATACGATCGAACTGCAACCATGTGCGATATTGGCGAATGGTCCTCCATGAACGAATGCGGCGGTATTTTCGGTGGTTTGTACGAGATTGGGATTCAGGGCGTCTTTTAGCAGTACAGTTATAGCGCCTTCTATTCCGAGGTCTTTTACTTTGAGCGGTTTGTTTTGGAAGTCGATACCTAAGATTATTTTTCCGATTCTGTGTTTGAGGTCATCAATATTTTCAGCGAGACACAGTATGGCCATTATTTCCGAGGCTGGAGTTATATCGAATCCTGTTTCGGATGGCGTGCCATGCGTACCGAGGCCGGTTATAACATTTCTCAGGCTTCTGTCATTGACGTCGAGGACTCTTTTCCATAGGATTTCTTTCAGTGTTTTTTTCCCTTTATTTTGGTAGAGGTAATTATCGAGCAGAGCTGCAATCATATTATGTGCGGAAGTTACTGCGTGGAAATCTCCTGTAAAGTGCAGGTTAATGTTTTCCATTGGTAAGACTTGCGCATACCCTCCACCTGCCGCGCCTCCCTTCATTCCGAAGCACGGTCCGAGGGAGGGTTCTCGCAATGCCACGGCGGCTTTTTTTTTGATTTTAGAGAGTCCGAGAGCGAGTCCTATTGCGACGGTAGTTTTTCCGACGCCGGATTTTGTTGGTGTGATGGCGGTAACGAGTATAAGTTTTCCTGATTGGACACGTTCATTGTTGATTAATTTGATTGGGATTTTGGCGATATAACTTCCATAATTCACTATTTCGTCTGCAGGGATACTGTTTTCTTCTGCGATGCGCGCTATTTTTTTTAATTTGATTGATTGAGCTATTTCTATATCTGTAATCATGATTTTTTTTTACATAACGGTACAAAATTACGTTTAAAAATCGAGATTTCATACCATTAGAATAAAGATCATCTCTTACTTAGAGGGCAATAACGATGTTCTTGGAAGGGACAGCTACCATACCACAGGAATTT
>JAIRMF010000029.1 GCA_031258895.1 Dysgonamonadaceae bacterium
GAGGCCGGGGGGTAGACCGCAAAGAATTCGACGGTGACGCCGAATCAAGATAAATGACGGAAATCTCAACTCCTGGGATACAGAATCCGGCTTACAAACCAACTGCTTTTTTTTATATATCGTTCCTCACAATATAACCGCCGGTCGTGAACAGATCCGTTTGATGGTGGAAGTCGAGATAGGGCGACTCGAACGCCCGGCCTCCACGTCCCGAACGTGGCGCGCTACCAACTGCGCTATATCTCGTGTTAAGCGTCGCAAAGGTACAAACATTTTGTGAAACGGCAAACAAATAAACCGGAATTCATAAAATCCGAAAATCATCAGCGTCAAGCCATGCGGGAAACTTACGCCTAAACGTGTCCAATGCCGCCTTCCGAATTTCACAGGTGACAACCGAAGTTCGGTCGTCCTCAGCTCGTGCAATAATCTTTCCGCGAAAATCCACCACAACAGAATGCCCCGGATGAGGATAGCCCAAGCCGTCATCTCCTACCCTGCTGACGCCGCAAACATAACACTCGTTTTCCAAAGCGCGGGCCTTGAGAAGAGTATCCCATGTATCGATGCGAAAAAGAGGCCAGTTCGCAGTACAAACAAGCAAATCATATTCGTTGTCGCGATTGCGACACCAGACAGGAAAACGAAGATCGTAACAAACAATCAGACGAATGTTCCACCCCTTATAACGAATAATAGGATAGATTTTGTCCCCCGCCGTGAAATTCAAATTTTCTTCCCCCATGCGGAAAAGATGACGCTTGTCCGCAAAATATGCCTCGCCCTCAGAGGTAATAAAAAAACCACGGTTATAAAGCTTTCCCGATGCGTCCCTCACTAAAAAACTTCCGCAAACAGCAAAACCGTAATCCCTCGCCCAACGACGGGCAAGCGTCATTATCTCCCCGTCTTCCGATTCCGCTAACTCAAGATTCTTTGTGACAAAGCCGGTTGCATACATCTCAGGTAAGACAACAAGATCCGCCTCTCCTGCAATATCGCGCAGCAACCCCCCGTAATGAGCAAGATTGGCAGGCTTGTCCTCCCATACAAGATGCGACTGAACAAGACAGATTCTCAATTCATTCATCTCAGTAACCTGTCAAGTAGTTCCATGCCGTTAACCTAATTACCATTCAGCCACAACACCCGAAGCGGTTCGCCATACAGGATTTTTCCACGAATGACCGGATTTAGCCATTTCGCGTACTTTTTCCTCGTTCACGTCAATGCCAAGTCCCGCACCGGTGAAAACATCAATATAACCATCCTTGAAATCAAACACTTCGGGATTGTTAATATAGTCAAGCAGGTCGGCGCCTACATTGTAATGGATGCCTGCACTAGTTTCCTGAATCACCGCATTCACACAATTGAAATCAAGTTGAAGACATGCCGCAAAGGCGATAGGTCCAAGTGGACAGTGAGGTGCAATGGAAACATCATACGCCTCCGCCATGGCCGCAATTTTCTTGCACTCCGATATGCCTCCCGCATGGCTCAAGTCGGGCTGGATAATATCAACCGCTCCCTGTTCGAAAATATGCTTGAAATCCCAGCGTGTATAATGCCGTTCCCCTGTTGCGATAGGCGTTGAAACAAGTTCCGAAAGCATCTTGAAATACTCACCGTTTTCAGCAAGTACAGGCTCTTCTATAAACATCGGACGGTACTGTTCGAGTTCTTTCATCAGCACTTTTGCCATCGTCTTGTGTACACGTCCGTGGAAATCTATGCCGATACCGAAATCCTTGCCGCAAGCGTCACGGATGCCGGAAACACGTTCTATTACAGCGTCGATCTTCGAGAAAGAATCTATCCATTCAATATCCTCCGTACCGTTCATTTTTATTGCCTTCATGCCGGCCTCTTGTTTCTCTTTCGCAGCCGCAACCACATCGGAAGGACGGTCGCCGCCTATCCACTGGTAAATCATCATGCGATCGCGGACAGAGCCACCGAGAAGGTCATGAATGGGTAATCCAGTAACCTTCCCTTTGATATCCCACAGCGCTTCGTCGATGCCCGAAACGGCGCTGCTCAAGATAGGTCCGCCGCGATAGAATCCCGCACGGTAAAGCACTTGCCATGTATCTTCAATCTTCGATGCATCCTTCCCTATCAGGTAAGGCGACAATTCTTTCACTGCAGCCTCGACAGTATCGGCGCGACCTTCCACCACCGGTTCGCCCCAGCCTTCATATCCATCGTCCGTTGTAATTTTAAGAAACAGCCACCTGGGTGGAACTTTAAACAATTCTAATTTATGAATCTTCATTATCTTTATGTATTTCAATTAAACTCCCTTACACAGCCCTTACGGATAAGCAGATTGGCAAATCCTTCCGATTCGCCGGTTGCAACTACACAGTATGCACGACTTGCCCGTTCGTAAAATTCGGGTTTAGGCACGATCAGATACTTCTTATTGCCGTCCGGATAGCGGGCCAAAATTTCTCTGTACCGGCTCCAGACTTTCGGTTCTGTTCCGCCGCCATAATTCATCAGCACAGCAGTATAATCCACCGCATAGTCAAGCGGGAACAAAGGCAAAACCGATTCAAGCATATCCGTGATGCTGTGTCCGTCTGCGCGTACAAGGCGCTGTGAATGAGAGGCGGCAGGAAAATTACAGTCGCCGAAAACTACCTCATCGCCATGACCCATCTCTGCGAGAATTTTCAGCAGTTCGGGCGAAATCAATGCACTAATTCCTTTCAACATAGTATACGTTCCGTTATTTTGTTATGTCTTAATATATTCCCGCAAAGTTAGAGTTATTTTTCCGGATTGCCAAAAAGCAGGGGAAAGGTTGCGAATTTTGCCTGCCTTAGTGTGATGCTTTCGTACAAAACCTGATTTTCTATGGGGTCAGGAAAATATTTTTTGTACCTTTGTATCCTTTTTCAAAATAATGAACATGTCTGCGGAATTCAAAAATATCGGTTTTATTGTTGCGGAAAGCGAAGACAAGGCGCGTGAACTTGCGTTGAAAAAGTTTCCACAGTTAAAAGACGGTAATTACAGGCTGATCCGTGACGAGGATTGTCTGGATACCTGGTTCTCGTCGTGGCTGTGGCCTATCTCGGTTTTCGACGGTATAAACGATCCGGATAATGAGGACATTAAATATTATTATCCGACCAGCGACCTGGTGACGGGACCGGATATTATCTTCTTTTGGGTTGCGAGAATGATTATGGCCGGATACGAATACCGCGGCGAGGAGTGTTTCAGGAATGTTTATTTCACAGGTATCGTGCGCGATAAGCTTGGGCGAAAGATGTCGAAACAGTTGGGCAATTCTCCTGACCCTATTGAGTTGATCGACAAGTATGGCGCGGATGGTGTGAGGATGGGGATGTTGCTTTCTGCGCCTGCCGGCAATGATATTCACTTCGACGAGGCACTCTGCGAGCAGGGACGTAATTTCTGCAACAAGATCTGGAATGCGTTCCGGCTGATAAGAGGGTTTAATGTTTCCGACAACTTGAAACCGGCCGGGGAGGAGGCGCTTGTTGTCGGCTGGTTTGAGGAAGTTCTACGGAAAACGGTTGCCGAGGTTGACGATCTGTTTTCGAAGTATCGCATTTCGGAAGCGCTGATGACAGTCTACAAATTGTTCTGGGATGATTTTTGCGCGTGGTATCTTGAAATGATCAAGCCGGAATTCGGAAAGCCGGTCAGCCGGTTTATATTCTTTTGTACTGCCGGTTATTTCAATGCATTATTGAAGCTGCTGCACCCGTTTATGCCGTTTATCACGGAGGAGCTTTGGCAGGAGTTGAAACGGATGAGAGTTTCCGAAACCGGATTGCTTTTGAGGGACGCCGGCGTCAGGATTCCCGACTTTGCATACGAATTGGAGGATGAGGCTGCCGGTGAAACGATCATGCTGGCCCGGATGCCGGATTGCGGCAAAAATAAAAGCGCCGGTAATGAGGTTGAGAGTGGTGGTCGGGCAGGAGAACAGATTATACTTTACGACGAATTCAATCTCGCGAAGGAAATAATTGCAAATATCCGCACGATTCGCAGGCAGAAAAATATTCCGCTCAAGAAAAAGTTGCAATTGCAGGTGAGTGGCGGGCATCATCATTTATTTGACCGCATAATCGAGAAATTGGCTGACGTGACGATAGAGACCGTGACGGGAAAATCGGCGGGCGCTGTGTCTTTTATGGTAGGCACTTTTGAGTATTCCGTTCCTGTTGAAATCAACAGGGAGGAAGAAATCGCCAGGATACAGGCTGAGATTCGATATCTGGAGGGTTTTCTGTGCTCGGTCAAAACCAAGCTCGATAATGAGAAGTTTATTGCTAACGCTCGGCCGGAAGTTGTCGAGAATGAGCGTAAGAAGTGCGCTGACGCGGAAGAGAAGATCAGGATGCTGGAGGAGAGCATCAGAACCCTGACTTGATGAGAACATTTTTCCACCCACATTGTCCAGATGACGACAAATAAGCAGACAAGCAGTAAGATTCTTATGATTCGTCCGGCGGCCTTCGGCTATAATGAGCAGACGGCCGGTGATAACTATTTTCAACATTCCGACAACTGTTCCCTTTTTGATATTCAGAGGCGGGCGTTGGAGGAGTTTAACGCCGTCACTGAAAAATTAACCGCGCACGGCGTCGATGTTTTCGTTGCGGACGACGCCTTGAAGCCTCACACTCCGGATGCTGTTTTTCCGAACAACTGGGTATCGTTTCATGAGGACGGGACTGTGATTTTTTATCCGATGTTTGCGCCTAACCGTCGTTTGGAACGCAGACCGGACATTATTGAGAATTTACGTGAGGACGGTTTTCAGATTAGCCGGGAGATTGACTATTCGCCGTTTGAACTCGAGGGCCGGTTTCTTGAAGGTACCGGCAGCATGGTTCTGGACCGTACGAACGGCATTGCGTACGCTTCTTTGTCGGAACGGACTTGCAGGGAAGTTTTGTACCGTTTTTGTTCGGACATGCATTATAAGCCGGTTGTTTTCTACTCCTTTCAGACGGTTAACGGGCGAAGGAGGCCGATTTACCACACAAATGTGATGATGTGTGTCGCCGATACTTTTGCCGTTGTCTGTTTGAGCTCGATTGACAGTCGGCTGGAGAGGGCGCTGCTGCGAAATACTTTGGAGAATACGGGGAAGGAAGTCATTGAGATCTCCGAACAGCAGCTGCAGTGCTTTACGGGCAACATGCTGCAGATTGAAAACAGACGTGGCGAGAAGTTTATGGTGATGTCCGAGACTGCGTATCGGTCTTTGTCCGCTATTCAGGCTATGCGTATCGGTGGTCGGTGTAAAATGCTGCATTTGGACGTTTCGGCCATTGAGACGGCGGGCGGCGGCGGGATACGCTGCATGATGGCGGAACTTTTTTTGCCGTTTTCTTCGGTCGCGACGACACGTTTTCCTTCGAACAGTTCATATTGACGGAACTCGCATTCTATCGGGCCGTTCATGAGGGCGATTTTTGCGCAGTGTTTCATTCCTATTTTGTCGAAGCCGTCTTTATTTGCCGACATTACCCAGGCTGTGTATCCGGGGAAGACATGTTTGAGCCGTTCACCGAGGACGGAGTAAGTTTCGAGCAGGTCGGTCGGATTGAGGCGTTCGCCGTACGGGGGGTTAGTGATAATGATTCCGTGTTTGTCGGGGGCGTTTTTGATGTTTCTGAGGGACGAAACTTTGAGGTCTACATATTTTTCCAGCCCTGCGTTACGGACATTTTTTGCGGCGGCGGCGATTGCCCGCGGGGAGACGTCGGATCCGTAGCATTTGAAATTGAATTCGCGTTCTTTGCTGTCGTCGGAGCTTATGTATTCGAACAGTTCGGGGTCGAAGTCGTCCCATTTTTCGAAGGCGTAATTTTTTCTGAACACGCCGGGAGCTATGTTCAGGGCGATCAGGGCGGCCTCGATAAGGAGCGTACCGGATCCTGCCATTGGGTCTACGAATGCCGATTCGCCTTTCCATCCCGACAGCAGGACCATTCCGGCGGCCAGGACTTCGGAGAGCGGCGCTGTGCCGTCTTCGACTCGGTAACCTCTTCTGTGGAGCGATTCGCCGGAGCTGTCGAAGGCGACGGTACAGTCGGTATGTGATATGTGGACGTGGATTCTGACGTCGGGGTTAGTGATTCTCACTGAGGGCCGTTGGAGGTTTTGTTCGGTAAATTTGTCGACGATTGCGTCTTTTACGCGGTATGCCACGAATTTGGAGTGTGCGAATGCGTCGGAGAAGACGACGGCGTCGATAGCGAATGTTTTTTTACCCTTTAAAAAATGTTCCCAAGGCAGTTGTTTGACATGTTTGTAGACTTCGTCGGGATTTTTTGCCTGGAAGGCGTCGATATGTTTGAGTATTCTGAGGGCTGTTCGGCAGTTGAAGTTAGTTTTGTACATCAGGCTTTTATCGCCTTCGAAGGCGACCATTCTGCGTCCTGTTTCGATTTTGTCGGCTCCCAGTTCGGTGAGTTCCTGTGCGAGTACATTTTCCAATCCCGACAGTGTTTTGGCGATCATTTTGAATGTTTTCGCGTTGTTTGGCCGTGCTGCAGGAGTTTCATTTTCCGGATTCATTTTTGTTCGGTATTAATCTGTTTTACTTGCAATTGTTATGGGCTGCAAAATTACATAAAAAATCTTTTACGACAGTAAAACGGTACATGCCGGCATTATATATGTACGTTATAATTTTACGCATGAAAACTTTCAGGAACATTCCCAGAGATGCTGGGAACATTCCCAGAACTTTCAGGAACATTCCCAGAGATGCTGGGAACATTCCCAGAAATGCTGGGTACATTCCCGGAAATGCTGGGTACATTCCCGGAACTTATTTTATATGATTTATTTTTAGTTGGTCGTAATGAATTTTAAGGCTTTTAAAAACTTTAAGGACTTTAACCTGTCCCGATGCCGATACAATAAAAAACACTACCTTTGTAGCTAAAGAAAACAGTTAACTTACATGAAAAAAGAAATACAATTCAGCCTCGTATACCGTGACATGTGGCAGTCCTCCGGAAAATACCAGCCGACCGCCGGCCAACTCAAACAGATTGCACCCGTCATAATACAAACAAAGTGTTTCGCAAGAGTGGAAACAAACGGCGGAGCTTTCGAACAGGTAAACCTCCTCTACGGAGAAAACCCCAATACCGCCGTCCGCGAATTCACAAAACCGCTCAACGAGGCAGGTATACTCACACAAATGCTCGACAGAGGGCTGAACGGCCTGAGAATGAATCCCGTCCCCGCCGACGTCCGAAAACTGATGTACAGAGTCAAACACGCCCAGGGCGTCGACATCACACGCATCTTCTGCGGACTCAACGACGCCCGCAACATAATCCCATCAATACAATACGCAACCGAAAGCGGTATGACGCCGCAGGCAGCGCTGTGCATAACACATTCCCCCGTCCACACGGTCGAATATTACGTCGCCCTGGCAAAAACACTCATCGAGGCAGGTGCGAAAGAAATCTGCCTCAAAGACATGGCCGGCATCGGAAGACCGTACTCCAACGGCCAGATAATACAACAAATAAAACAACAGTACCCAAAAATCACCATCCAATACCACGGACACAACGGCCCGGGATTTTCAATCGCCTCAATGCTCGAAGCCGCCCGCGCCGGAGTCGATGTGATTGACGTGGCGATGGAACCGCTGTCCTGGGGAATGGTACATCCGGACATCATAACCGTGCACGCGATGCTCAAAGACGCAGGTTTCACCGTCCCGGACATAAATATGGAAGCCTACATGGAAGCCCGCCGCCTGACCCAAACTTTTATCGACGACTTCCTCGGATTCTTTATCGACCCGTCCAACAAAACAATGACTTCAATGCTCGTCGGATGCGGACTGCCGGGCGGAATGATGGGTTCGATGATGGCTGACCTCAAAGGAATGCACAACGCTATCAACCTCGCGCTAAAACAAAACAACAAAGCGGAAGTGTCTTTCAATAACCTCGTAATCCGCCTCTTCAAGGAGGTAGAACACGTCTGGCCGATGCTCGGATATCCCCCCCTTGTCACGCCTTTCAGCCAGTATGTCAAAAATATCGCCCTCATGAACATCTTTGCCGAAGCTAAAAACGAACCGAGATTCTCAATGATTGACAAGGACAGCTGGAATATGATACTCGGAAAAACAGGGAGATTACCCGGTACGCTCGCACCGGAAATCGTCGAACTTGCCGCCGCAAACAACCTCAGTTTCTACGAGGGCGACCCGCAAGACGCGTTCCCCGACGAACTTGAACGATTCCGTTCCGAGATGACGGAGAACGGCTGGGAAAGCGGGCCCGACGACGAAGAACTGTTTGAATTCGCGATGCACGAACGGCAGTATCGAGACATGAAGTCGGGCGCTGCCAAAAACAGATTCAATCAGGAACTGGAACAGGCAAAGGAAAAAGCTAAGGCTCCGATCATCGTTCGCCGTCCGGTAATCGAGTTCCCGATGTTCACCGAGGCGGAAATAAAAAACAAATATCCAAACGCACAGCCTGTCCACGCGCCGTGCAAAGGAAAGTTGCTATGGCAATACGACCTGACCGACGCCTCAAAAGCGCCCTCGGTAGGGACAACCGTTAACAAGGGCGATTATCTCTGTTTTGTCCAGACCATTTACGGCAGCATTGAGCCTGTCAAACAGGGATTCACAGGAACAATCGTCGCCAGCTACGCACAACAGGGACAGGAAGTACAAAAAGGACAGATACTCGCATTTATAGAATAACTTATGACCGAAATATCTACTTTGGGCGAATTTGCCCTCATCAAACGCCTGACCGAGAAAATTACAATCCGCAACGGCAGCACCATACGCGGGACAGGCGACGATGCGGCAGTATTGCGGTACGCCGATAAGGAAACGCTTGTCACCACTGATCTTCTGCTCGAAGGCATACATTTTGACCTTACCTACGTCCCGATGAAACATCTGGGATATAAGTCTGCCGTAGTCAATTTTTCGGATGTCTATGCAATGAACGGGCAGCCACGCCAGATCACCGTCTCGCTTGGCGTCTCCAAACGACTTTCGGTAGAGGCGTTGGAGGATTTTTACGAAGGACTGCGTCTGGCCTGTGAGATTTACGGGGTAGATATTGTCGGGGGCGACACTTCGGCTTCGCTCACCGGCTTATGCATCTCCATTACCTGCATAGGAGAGGCCGAAAAAGGACGTATCGTTTATCGTGACGCCGCCAGCAACACGGATCTAATATGTGTTTCCGGCGACCTGGGCGCTGCTTATATGGGATTACAACTGCTTGAACGCGAAAAAACGGTCTTCCGGGGAGAAAAAGACTTTGAACCGGATTTCGCAGGCAAAGAATACCTGCTCGAACGACAACTGAAACCCGAAGCCCGGCGCGACATCATCAAATCTCTGCACGAAAGTGATATTCTACCCACGTCAATGATCGATATCTCCGACGGACTGTCTTCCGAACTGTTACATATTTGCCATGCAAGCGGCGTCGGTTGCAGGATTTACGAAGACCGTTTGCCGATTGACTATCAGACCGCGTTTATGGCCGAGCAATTTAACATGAGCCTTACGACTGCCGCACTGAACGGCGGCGAAGACTATGAACTGCTTTTTACCGTGCCCGTCGCCTTGCATGACAGGATAGAGGCACAGGGAGGCGTCAAAATCATCGGATTTATATGCGAAGCTTCCTCCGGAGCCGGTCTTATCGCTCGCGACGGAACGGAGATTCCGTTAGTAGCGCAGGGGTGGACCAGTTTGACTGAAAGTTAAGCTGTCGGCTCGCTAAATGGCATACCGGATAAGGGAATCGATACGGATGTCGGGGTCAAATGCCGCGCGTCCTTTCAGGTCTTCGAGTTCGATCAAACAATTCACATAGATATTCTTCGGATTGAACTTCCGCATCAGACGGACAGTGGCGGCCATTGTTCCGCCGGTAGCGAGCAGATCGTCGTGCAGGAGCACTGTTTCTCCTGTTTCGATGGCGTCCTGATGCACCTCAATACGGTCGGTACCGTATTCCTTGCCGTAAGTTTCTTCAAACACGGCGGCCGGCAGTTTCCCTGCTTTGCGGACCGGGATGAATCCAGCACCGAGACGGTCTGCGAGCAGTGGTCCCATGATAAACCCTCGCGATTCGATACCGACGACTTTGGTGATGTTTTTGTCGCGATACATTTCGTACAGGCGATTGGAGAGTTCCCGCAGTATTTGAGGGTTTTTGAAGAGCGTTGTGACGTCTTTGAATTGAATTCCTTTTATGGGGAAGTCGGGGACATTACGGACGCAGTTTTTCAGTTCTTCCATAGTCATTGTTTTATGAATTTGTAAAGTTTACAAAGGTACGTAAAGTTGCGTTAAGTCGGCGCGATGTTTTTGTGTTACGGGGAAAATTCGTACCTTTGCAGGCCGAAATAGAATTATAGTAAAAATAAAAATCAATAAATTACGATGGCAGCAATAGATTTAGCGAAGTACGGAATTACGGGGGTGAAGGATATTGTTTACAATCCTTCTTTCGATGAGTTGTACAGGGAAGAGGTCAGGCCGGAGCTTGAGGGCTTTGAGCGTGGTCAGGTAACGGAGCTTGGAGCGGTTAATGTCATGACCGGTGTTTACACGGGACGTTCGCCGAAGGACAAGTTTTTTGTATTGGACGATACCAGCAGGGACACTGTTTGGTGGACTTCCGAGGGTTATAAGAACGACAACAAGCCGGTGACTGAGGCGGCATGGGCAGAGTTGAAGAGGCTTGCGACGCGGGAGTTATCGGATAAGCGTTTGTTTGTTGTCGATGCTTTTTGCGGCGCGAACGAGAACACTCGTCTCAAGTTACGTTTTATTATGGAGGTTGCGTGGCAGGCTCATTTTGTCACGAACATGTTTATTCGTCCGACGGAGGAAGAGCTTAGGGGTTTTGGCGAGCCTGATTTTGTTATCATGAATGCGTCGAAGGCCAAGGTTGACAATTTTGGCGCTCTTGGTTTGAATTCCGAGACTGCTGTTGTTTTCAATTTGACGGAGAGGATACAGATCATTCTTAACACCTGGTATGGGGGGGAGATGAAGAAGGGGATGTTTTCGTACATGAACTATTTACTTCCGCTGAAGGGTATAGCTTCGATGCACTGTTCTGCTAACACTGATCTTAAGGGGGAGAACACTGCTATTTTCTTTGGTTTGTCGGGAACGGGCAAGACCACTCTTTCCACCGACCCTAAGCGTTTGCTTATCGGGGACGATGAGCATGGTTGGGATGATGAGGGGGTATTCAACTTCGAGGGTGGATGTTATGCGAAGGTGATCAATCTTTCTAAGGAGGCGGAGCCGGACATTTACAACGCTATCCGTCGGGATGCTTTGCTTGAGAACGTTACTGTTGACGGTGTGGGCAGGATTGACTTTGCGGACAAGTCGGTTACGGAGAACACACGTGTTTCCTATCCTATTGGTCACATCAACAACATTGTACGTCCGGTATCGAAGGCTGGTCCTGCGGAGAAGGTGATATTTCTTTCTGCCGATGCATTTGGCGTTTTGCCGCCTGTTTCGATTCTTTCTCCGGAGCAGACGCAGTATTATTTTCTATCCGGTTTTACGGCGAAGTTAGCGGGGACGGAGCGTGGGATTACGGAGCCTACTCCGACGTTTTCGGCTTGTTTTGGCGCTGCGTTTCTTTCTCTTCATCCGACTAAATACGGTGAGGAATTGGTAAGGAAGATGAAGAAGTCGGGTGCGAAGGCATACCTTGTCAATACGGGCTGGAACGGTTTGGGCAAGCGCATTTCTATCAAGGATACGCGCGGGATAATCGACGCGATACTTGACGGTTCGATAGATAAGGCGTTTACTAAGCGGGTACCGTATTTCGACTTTGAGATACCGACTGCGCTTCCGGGCGTTGATTCGGGCATTCTTGATCCGAGGGACACTTATTCGGATGCTTCTTTGTGGACGGAGAAGGCGATAGATCTTGCGGGACGTTTTATAAAGAATTTCACGAAGTTTACGGGCAATGATGTTGGTAAGGCTTTGGTGGCTGCCGGCCCCAAGTTGGGTTAATATTTGACGGCGACGGCATGGATTCGGGTTCCTGAAGCGCATAAGGAAGGCTGCTCACAGACAAAGGGAGTGGCCTTTTT
>JAIRMF010000043.1 GCA_031258895.1 Dysgonamonadaceae bacterium
CGCTCCGAGACATTGAGAAAGAGCCCCGAGCACCTTACATTGCACGCCAAGACATAGGTTGTGCGCCCCGAGATAATGACAAAAAACACCGAGACATAGGTCGTGCGCTCCGAGACATTGACAAAGAGCCCCGAGACTATACAGATGTGCACCGAGACATTGCATTTGCGCTCCGAGACATCGCATTTGCGCTCCGAGACATCGCATTTGCGCTCCGAGACATTGCATTTGCGCCCCGAGATATAGCATTTGCGCCGCGAGATCTATCTTTTGCACCCCGAGAGGAAGCGTTTATTCCGCGGTGGGAAGCATTTGCGCTGCGAGATGAAGCGTTTGTGTCAAGGGGGGAATGGAAATTCCGGAGAGTGGGAGGAAGATTCTGAAGGGGGGAAGGGGGTGGACGGAGAGTGAGAGGAAGAGGACGGCGAGTGAGACGGTGAGAACGAAAAGTGAGAGGGTGAAGACGGAAAGTGAGATGGCGAGGACGGAAAGTGAGAGGGTGAGAACGGCGAGTGAGAAAGAGAGGACTGAGATGGGAAAGCAAATTCGGGCGAGGATTTGGAGGATTCGGGAGGGGGGAAAGGAGAGAATGGCGAGTGAGAGGGTGAGAACGACGAGTGAGAGGGTGAGGACGGAAAGTGAGAGGGTGAGGACGGCGGGTGGAAGTAAGAGATGCGAGGAGTGAAGAGAGTTTCCGAAGGTGGGAAGAGAGTTTCCGAAGGAGTGAAAAAAATTTCCGAAGGAATAAAGGAGAAAATCTAAAGAAAGGTTTTTAAAGTCATTAAGGCATTTAAAGAGTTTAAGGAGAAGAAAAGAAAAAACTGCAAGGTAAAGGAAGATTCCAACAAGAGTGAGAAAAATTCCGAAGGAAAAAAAGAAAATTCTACCGAAAAATAGAAAAATTCTCCCGCGCACTCAAAAAATTCGCCCAAACACTACACGAATGTCATACATCAATGAAAAAAATCCGCCAAAACACCCCAAAATAACAAAAAAATTACCAAAAAAAACAACCAACAACAACAAAATATCGCCAAACCAAAAAAATTTACTACCTTTGCAGCCGTACTTGCAAAAGTACACAGGCACAAAACGATATATTAAATGTTAGTAAAATTCTTTGAGGAGAAAGTTGCCGAGACGGCAACTTTCTCTGTTTTTAAACACAACGAAAAAAATACCGTACGAAAAATTTATGTACCTTTGCAGTTCCAATATTTCATGAATACATATTAGTGTTAATGACGGGGGAAAGATGCCGCGACGGTAACTTTCCTCCTTTTTTATAACAACACCCGAAAAATCCCGCCAAAACAACTAAAATCCCCCAAAATCATACACAAATTAAATAAACTCTGTGATAATGTTTACGAAATCAAAAAAAATAACTACCTTTGCAACGTTGATTTAAAGTTAATAATAAATGGTTCCGGGGAAATACTGCCAGTGATGGCCGTAATCCCCATAACTTCCAGAAAAACTTATTGTTTGTATTTAAATTGGAATTTAAATTGAATTGGAATTTAATTAAAATTCAAAAAGAAAGTTGCCGAGATGGCAACTTTCTCCGTTTTTAAACAAATTACCTGTCCAAAAATAACGATACTCCATGATAATGTTTACGAAATCAAAAAAAAATCCTACCTTTGCAACGCAAAAATTAAATTAATAAAATGAACTTCAGGAGAAATGTTGCCAGTGATGGCCGCTCCCTCCACACTTTCCTGACAAACATGACGTTTGTACTGAAATTAGAAGTTATACTGAATTAAAGTTTAGTTATTAATCGAAGAGAAAGTTGCCGAGAGGGCAACTTTCTCCGTCTTTTACCACAATATCAAAAAAAATTCATACCTTTGCAGCCTGATAACTAAAAAATTGTTTTTTCATTAGTACCATTTATAAGCTAATATCATATCTATTTTGAGAAAAAGCTGCCGAGAGGGCAGCTTTTTCTGTTTCATAAAGCAAAATCACCCCAATATCAAAAATAATAACTACCTTTGCAAACGATTAGTAAAAAAAATGGTTTTTCATAAAGTACAATTTTTTTCACAGTTACTTTTATACATGGGAAAAAGCTGCCGAGACGGTAGCTTTTTCTGCTTCATAAAACAAAAATTTTGCCAAATGAAAAAAAATACCTACCTTTGCAAAGTGTAAAAATTAAATACGTTTGTATATCCATATTGAGTTAGTATAAGAGTAATAATGATCTTGGGGAAAAGTTGCCGCGACGGCAACTTTTTCTGCTTTATAAAACAAAATAACTCCAATACAAAAAAAAATACCTACCTTTGCAAACAATTTATTCACAAAAACAGAATCATGAAACTCAATAACTTACTGTCTTCCATCTTCGGAAATAAAGCCCAACGAGATATGAACGAAATTATCCCCTGGGTCAATAAAATAAATTCCGTATACCCACAAATAAAAAGTCTCTCCAATGACCAACTCCGAGAACAAACCGAAATAATCAAACAAAAACTCGCCAACATCGCAAAAAACAATCAGGAAAAAATAATAACCCTCAAAAAAAATATCGAAACAGTCCCGCTGGAAAAAAGAGAAGAACTCTGGAACACAATAGACACACTCGAAAAAGAAATAACCCTCGCCCAAGAAAAAATGCTCGACGAAGTCCTCCCGGAAACATTCGCAATAATGAAAGACACCGCAAGAAGATTCACTCAAAACTCCGAAATAATCGTCACAGCTAACGACTTCGACAGAAAACTCGCCGCAAATCACAACTTCATCCAAATAAATGGAGACAAAGCAATATACCATAACCATTGGATGGCCGGCGGTAACGAAATAACATGGGACATGATTCACTATGACGTACAACTGTTCGGCGGCGTCGTCCTACATAACCACAATCCCAAAAAATATGACAAAGATACCGACGACCCAAAACTGAGCAAAAGAGTAAAAGGATACATAGCCGAAATGGCGACCGGTGAAGGAAAAACACTTGTCGCTACGCTCCCAGTATTCCTAAACGCGCTAACCCATAACGGCGTCCATATCGTCACCGTAAACGAATACCTCGCCAAAAGAGACTCCGAATGGATGGGACCACTCTACATGTTCCACGGCCTGTCCGTCGACTGCATCGACAAACACAAGCCAAACAGCGAAGAACGCAGAAAAGCCTACGAAGCAGACATTACGTTCGGTACAAATAACGAGTTCGGTTTCGATTACCTCCGAGACAACATGGCGCTAAACCCAAAAGACCTCGTCCAAAGAAAACATAACTACGTAATAGTAGACGAAGTCGATTCCGTCCTAATCGACGACGCCAGAACACCCCTCATAATCTCAGGGCCGGTCTCGGGAAACCAAAACCAACACTACGAAGAATATCGCGATAGAGTCATAAACATCGTCTCAAAACAAAAAACGCTCACAACAAAACTCCTGGCAGAAGCAAAACAGAAAATAGGAAACCCAAATCAAAAAATAAACGACGAAGGTTACGTCCTACTCTTCCGATCATACAAAGGAATGCCCAAAAATAAAGCCCTCATCAAATACCTTAGCGAGCCGGGCGTAAAAGCAGGCATGTTGAAAACAGAAGAATTCTACATGCAGCAGCAAAATAAAGAAATGCACATCATAACAGACGAACTGTACTTCGTCATAGATGAAAAAAACAATACAATAGACCTCACAGACAAAGGAATCGACCTGCTTACCGGACACTCGGAAGACCCACTCTTCTTCGTACTCCCAAAAATCGGTACACAAATCGCCGAAATAGAACAGGAAGGCGGCTCAGACGAAGAAATACAAACAAAAAAAGATGTACTGCTACAAGATTACGCCGTAAAATCCGACCGAGTCCACACAGTTAACCAACTCCTCAAAGCCTATTGCCTCTTCGAAAAAGACGACGAATACGTGGTCATAGACAATAAAGTGAAAATCGTCGACGAACAAACAGGACGAATAATGGACGGCAGACGGTACTCCGACGGATTACACCAAGCAATAGAAGCAAAAGAAAACGTCAAAGTCGAAGCCGCAACAAAAACATTCGCAACAATAACACTCCAAAACTACTTCCGAATGTACCGAAAATTAGCCGGTATGACCGGTACCGCAGAAACAGAAGCCGGTGAATTTTGGGACATATACAAACTCGACGTCGTCGTAATCCCTACCAATCGCCCAATAATCAGGAACGATATGAACGACCGGATATACAAAACAGCCCGCGAAAAATATAAAGCCGTAATCCAGGAAATAATAAACCTCAAAAACGCCGGAAGACCCGTCTTAGTCGGTACAACTTCCGTCGAAATATCAGAACTGCTCAGCCGAATGCTGACAATGCAAAAAATACCCCACAACGTCCTAAACGCTAAATTGCACAGAAAAGAAGCAGACATCATAGCTCAAGCCGGACAGTCCGGTACCGTCACAATAGCAACAAATATGGCCGGACGCGGAACCGATATAAAACTCTCTCCCGAAGTCCGTAAAGCCGGCGGATTAGCAATAATCGGTACGGAAAGGCATGAATCCAGACGCGTCGACCGTCAGTTACGAGGACGCTCCGGAAGGCAAGGAGACCCCGGCTCCTCCGTCTTCTTCATCTCACTCGAAGACGAACTGATGAGACTCTTCGCTACCGAACGAATCGCAGGTATGATGGACAGAATGGGATTCAAAGAAGGTGAAATGCTCGAAGCAAAAATGCTCAACTCCGCCGTCGAACGTGCACAAAAAAAAGTCGAGGAAAATAACTACGGTATCCGAAAACGCCTCCTCGAATACGACGACGTGATGAATTTACAACGAAAAGTGGTCTACGCCCGCCGACGACACGCACTGATAGGCGAACGTATCGGACTCGATGTGCAAAATATGCTCTACGATACCGCCGCAAACATCTGTGAAAAATATATCGACGCCGATAATTACGAAGGACTCCGACTAGAACTCTTCAAAACAATGGCAATGGAAATTCCGTTCGACGAAAAACAAATGAAATCAATGAAACCTGAAGCCGCAACGGAAACCGTATTCAATGTCGCACTCGAAAACTTCAAACGTAAAACCGATAAAATGGCGCAAACAGCACATCCGGTCATCAAACAGGTGTATGAACAACAGGGCGGCCAGTACGAAAACATCGTCGTGCCGATTACCGACGGAAAACAGATTTACAACGTACAGTGCAACCTCAAAGAAGCATACGAATCCGAATCAAAAGACATCGTCAAAGCGTTCGAAAAAGCTATCCTGCTGCATTTCATCGACGAAACATGGATAGTGCATCTGTGGGATATGGACGATCTCCGACATTCGGTACAAAATGTAAGCTATGAAAATAAAGATCCACTGCTGATATACAAACTTGAATCGTTTGACCTCTTCAAAAAAACGATCGACGAAATGAACCGAAAGTCGGCGTCAGTGCTTATGCGAGGACAAATCCCCGTGCGCGAACCGGAACAGGTACGTCAGGCAACTCCCGAACGCAAAACCGATTACAGCAACTATCGCGCACAAAAAGACGAAATAACGGAAAATCGTCGAGTACAAGGTAACGTGGCCGGCCGCGATACCCGCGAACAACAGGTCACAGCTCCAATACGCGCCTCAAAAACAGTCGGCCGTAACGAACAGTGTCCCTGCGGTAGCGGAAAGAAATATAAAAATTGCCACGGAAGAATGTAAAGATTCTTCGGGTACCAAAATTATTTGCTACCTTTGCACCGCCAAATTCAAATTCATTTCAATCTCATTATTTAAATATTATGAATATCTCTCATATCGAACACTTGGGAATCGCCGTCAGAAGCATTGCCGACAGCCTTCCCTATTACGAAAAAATTCTCGGTCTGAAATGCTACAATATAGAAGAGGTAACAGACCAGAAAGTAAAAACCGCCTTCTTTAAAGTCGGCCAAACAAAAATCGAACTCCTGGAACCGACTTCCGAAGAATCAACTATAGCCAAATTCATCGAAAAACGTGGAGAAGGTATTCATCATATCGCCTTTGCAGTGCCTGACGTGGCACAAGCTCTCGTTGAGACGGAAGCAAACGGTGTGCAGTTGATAGACAAAGTTCCGCGAAAAGGCGCAGAGGGTCTGAACATCGCTTTCCTGCACCCGAAATCTACCAAAGGAGTTTTAACCGAATTGTGTTGTAATTAATATAAAAATATGAGTAATCAATCTGAAAAGGTAAGGGAACTTATTGACCTCAGGGCGCAAGCCCGGCTGGGCGGCGGCGAAAAAGCCATCGAAAAACAGCATACACAGGGGAAACATACGGCCAGAGAACGTATCGAGATGTTCGTCGACGAGGGCAGTTTTGAAGAATTGGACATGTTTGTCGAACATCGCTGCTACAACTTCGGCATGGAAAAAAAGAAATTCCTCGGCGACGGCGTTGTTACCGGATACGGTACGGTAGAGGGTCGTTTAGTTTATATCTTTGCACAGGATTTTACCGTCATCGGCGGTTCGCTGTCCGAAACGATGGCAAAAAAGATATGTAAGGTGATGGATCTTGCAATGCAGATGGGAGCGCCGGTAATTGGTCTTAATGACTCCGGCGGAGCACGTATTCAGGAAGGTGTGAACGCTTTGGCAGGTTATTCCGAAATTTTCCAACGCAACATTCTGGCGTCGGGCGTTGTGCCGCAGATTTCAGCCATTTTCGGGCCATGCGCAGGCGGAGCGGTTTATTCACCGGCATTGACCGACTTTATCATAATGGCGAGGGGGATGAGTTATATGTTCTTGACTGGTCCAAAGGTAGTAAAAACAGTGACCGGCGAGGATGTTACGCAGGAGCAGCTCGGTGGCGCCGAAGTACATGCAAGCCGTTCCGGCGTCACTCATTTCGTTGTCGATGACGACCGTTCCGGCATTGAGCTTATTCGCAAATTGCTTGGATTTTTGCCGCAGAACAACCTGGAAGAACCTCCTGTACGGGAAAACAATGATTCGATTGACCGTCTCGAAGATTCGTTGAACGAAATCATTCCTGACAGTCCGAACAAGCCTTACGACATGTACGAGATTATAGGTGCGATCATCGATCAGGGGGAATTTCTTGAGGTGCACGCCGACTTTGCAAAGAACATTATTGTCGGTTTTGCGCGTTTTAACGGGCGTCCGGTAGGCATTGTCGCCAATCAGCCGAAAGCGCTGGCAGGCGTACTTGACATTAACGCATCGCGTAAGGCGGCACGCTTTGTACGTTTCTGCGACGCATTCAACATTCCTCTCGTTACGCTGGTCGATGTTCCCGGATTCCTTCCGGGTACGGGTCAGGAATACGGCGGGGTAATCACTCATGGAGCTAAATTGTTGTATGCTTACGGCGAGGCTACTGTTCCCAAAGTCACGGTCACGCTGCGTAAATCATATGGTGGTGCGCATATTGTGATGAGTTGCAAGCAGCTGCGCGGAGACATGAATTATGCCTGGCCCACGGCCGAGATAGCCGTTATGGGCGGAGCGGGCGCGGTAGAGGTGCTTTACGCTAAAGAGGCGAGGGAATCCGACGATCCGGCAAAGATACTGTCCGACCGTGAGGCGGAATACACGAGAGCATTTGCGAATCCGTACAATGCGGCAAAATACGGTTACATCGACGATGTGATTGAGCCGCGCAACACCCGTTTCCGAATCATTCGCGCTTTGCAGCAGTTAGCAACCAAGAAGCAGATAAATCCTCCGAAGAAGCATGACAATCTTCCTTTGTAACAATTAATCATTAACAGTTAGTAAATCAGTAATGAGAGGAAAATTAATAACGGGTTTGGCGCTGTTGTTGTTTGTTGTGTCGGACATTCAGTCTCAGCGTACGACCTCGTTGAAGATAAATGAGATTCTTGTCATCAACGGGAACAATTTTGTAGACGATTACGGGCAGCGGAACCCATGGATTGAGATTTACAATGCGTCGCCGGGTACGGTTAACATAGCCGGTTGTTATCTGACGAACAAGATTGAGAGGCCGAAGCTTTACATGATACCGAAAGGCGACGTGAAGACGTCTATAAGTCCTCGCCAGCACGTGATTTTCTGGGCCGACAATCTACCTTCGCGGGGCACGTTTCACGTTAATTTCACACTTGATTCCGTCAAATCCAATTTCATTGCGTTGTTTGATTCCGACGGACAGACTTTAATCGATTCGGTGACTGTACCTGCCGGACAGCGTGCGGACGTAAGTTACGGACTTATAGAGGACGGCTGGACATTGGACAAGTTACGTGAGGCAAAGCGTACGTTACCTTCTTACAAAGATGTGATGGAGTTGTGGATTTACTTTGACGACCACAACAATGACGGACGGTACGTTACTCCGAGTTCCAACAACAAGATACTTGACAAGAATGAGAAGAACGAGAATTTCAAGGACAACGACAGTTTTGGCGTCGGCATGACGATTACTGCTACGGGCGTGGTGTTTATCGGGTTGATTGCGCTTTATTTCGCATTCAAGCTGGTAGGTAAGACGGCTATCAGATTGAGTCATGAGCGGGCGAAGCTTACGGGACTGACTACCGAGGAGGCGAAGGGGATTACCGAGCAGTCTGGGGAGATGTACGCTGCTATTGCGATGGCGATTTACGAGGCTACGGAATTGCACGACGAGGAGCATACGATCCTGACCATTAAGGAGAAGACGAAACAGTATTCCCCGTGGAGTTCGAAGATTTATACACTAAGGCAAACACCTAATTTAAGATAAGAAGATGAAGACTTTCAAATACACAATCAACGGAAACGTATATAAGGTAACTATAAACGCTATTGAGGACACTATTGCCGATGTAGAGGTAAACGGTACGCCGTATAAGGTAGAGATGAACAAGCCTACGAAGAAACAGGTAGTGACGGTGAAGCGTCCGGTACAGTCTGTAAGCTCTGCCGTGCCGCGTCCTCAAACTACGAGCGCTGCCGGCGCGTTACGTTCGCCGCTTCCCGGCGTCATACTTGACGTCGTTGTCAAGCAGGGCGACGCTGTGAAGAAGGGACAAAAGTTACTCATACTTGAGGCGATGAAGATGGAGAATACCATTAACGCCGAGCGCGACGGAGTAGTAAAGGAACTCAAAGTAAAGAAGGGCGATTCCGTATTGGAGGGCGCCGAACTTGCAATAATAGAATAACACGCCATGGATTTCTTTTCATTTCTCGGGGACAACCTTCAGACTTTCCTCACCTATACCTCTTTTGCCAACTTCACTCTCGGTCACGCGGCGATGATAGTTGTGGGGCTTGTTTTCATTTATCTTGCCGTTGCCAAGGAGTTTGAGCCGATGCTTTTGATTCCGATAGGTTTCGGCATTTTGGTGGGTAACATTCCTTTCAAGGATGCAGGCTTACAGTTGGGCATATATGAGCAGGGATCGGTACTCAACATTCTCTATCAGGGGGTGACGTCCGGCTGGTATCCGCCGTTGATATTCCTGGGCATCGGAGCTATGACCGATTTTTCGGCGCTTATTTCCAACCCCAAACTGATGTTAATCGGTGCGGCGGCACAGTTCGGCATTTTCGGGGCATACACCCTTGCTTTGCTATGCGGTTTCGAGCCTACTCAGGCGGGCGCCATCGGAATAATCGGCGGAGCCGACGGCCCGACGGCCATTTTTCTCTCCTCCAAGCTTGCTCCCAACCTTATGGGTGCGATAGCTATCTCCGCGTACTCTTACATGGCCTTAGTTCCGGTCATTCAGCCCCCTATCATGCGGTTTTTGACCAGCAAGAAGGAGCGTTTGATCCGGATGAAACCTCCGAGAGTCGTTTCTCAGACCGAAAAGATCGTATTTCCCATCATCGGCCTGCTTTTGACCTGTTTCCTTGTCCCTTCCGGACTTCCCCTGCTCGGCATGCTCTTTTTCGGCAACCTGCTGAAGGAATCGGGAGTGACCCGTCGTTTGGCGGAAACGGCACGCGGCCCGCTGATCGACACCATAACGATTTTGCTCGGCCTGACGGTAGGCGCATCCACCCAGGCGACACAGTTTTTGACCCTCAATTCGATAAAGATTTTCGGTCTCGGCGCACTATCATTCATCATCGCCACTACTGCCGGCATCCTGTTCGTCAAGTTCTTCAATCTGTTTCTCGGTCGCGACAACAAGATCAATCCTCTTATCGGCAACGCAGGCGTATCCGCCGTCCCCGACTCCGCACGCATCTCTCAGATGGTTGGAAAAGAGTACGATCCGACCAATTATCTGCTTATGCACGCGATGGGTCCCAATGTAGCGGGCGTAATCGGCTCCGCGGTCGCAGCAGGAATCCTCCTCGGATTCCTCGGCTAACCAAGGGTGCTAATAAAGTTTCACCAAGAGGTCGGTCAAGTTCAACAGGCAGGTCATCAAGTTCAACAAGAAGTCTGTCAGGTTCAACAAGAAGTCTGTCAGGTTCAACAAAAGCTCAATCAAGTCCAGCAGGTAGGTCATCAAGTCCGTCAGGTAGCCTGTAAGTTTAAAAGGGGTGTAAGTCAAGTCCAACGAGAAGTCATCAAGTTCAATAGGCAGGTCGTCAAGTTCAACAAGAAGTCTGTCAAGTCCGTCAGGTGGCCCGTAAATTAAAAGGGGCGTAAGTCAAGTTCAACAAGGCGTCCGCCGTATTTCCGCAAAGTCATATATACCGTCCTCATCCGCAGGGCGGTATTCTTTTTTCGGCCGTAATTATTGACCGCCTGTTGTCGTGCCGGCGTCTCGACATATAACGCGGCCGACATCCATAACAAAACATGATGTTTCCCTGTCTTATTTTGTTGTAATCAAAACAATTCCCGCCTTTGCACCCCTTATGTTTAAAACAGCCGTACATATTGACGGACGGATGTCGAAAGGTGAAGTTAAACATCGCTCCGTTGTCTTCTTACATCGCTCGGAGGGATTCTTACTGCGTGTTGAGGGAGACCGTTATCAATAGGTTTTTAAAGTCTTTAAGGTCTTTAAAGCCATTAATGTCTTTAATGTCATAAAAGTCCTTTTTATCTTTGACAATAAAAAGAATTGCTGTGAGTAACAACAGAGATTGGCTGACGAAGGGGCACGAGAGTCTAAATAAAATACCGGTAGGGTCGGCAACCAGCAAAAAAGGCCGCCCCGTCATTGAAGTGCACCCCAAAAGTTAGACAAAAAACTTTTGAGGTGCACTTTTTATGAAACATTCCTTTGAAAAGAAACTTAACATAGTTCTTCAAGTGCTTAAG
>JAIRMF010000055.1 GCA_031258895.1 Dysgonamonadaceae bacterium
CTCGTCACATCCTGGGGCTGGAGAAGGTCCCAAGGGTTGGGCTGTTCGCCCATTAAAGTGGCACGCGAGCTGGGTTCAGAACGTCGTGAGACAGTTCGGTCTCTATCTGTTGTGGGCGTAGGAGATTTGCGAGGGTCTGACACTAGTACGAGAGGACCGTGTTGGACAGACCTCTGGTCTACCGGTTGTCGCGCCAGCGGCACGGCCGGGTAGCTAAGTCTGGAAAGGATAAGCGCTGAAAGCATCTAAGTGCGAAGCCCTCCTCAAGATTAGATCTCCATCGAAGGTCGTCGTAGACTACGACGTCGATAGGCTGCAGGTGTAAAGGCGGTAACGTCATAGCCGAGCAGTACTAATAACCTGAAAGCTTGTCTTAAAAAAAATAACAACCGGAAAAAGTTACTTGCCGGTCGGTCGCAAAATGAATTCCTGTTTTTTTCCCGAATAGTCAAATAATATAAATTATTTTGGTAGTTATAGCGCCGGGGTCCCACCTCTTCCCATCCCGAACAGAGAAGTTAAACCCGGTCGCGCCAATGGTACTGCTTGCCGCGGGAGAGTAGGTAACTGCCAAAATTTTTTTTTTGTTCTGTTCCTGTTTATACAGCAACCAAACGTTGTATATAGGTATCCATATATCCGAACGAATCAACGTCTATTTCGTCTCCGGTAAACCACTGTACGATGCTGAGAAGCCGGCAGACATTAATCCCCATCCACTTACAAGTCTCGACCCGCCTTGTCGTGGTATTGAATATCTCATGACGAATATCAAGTAGGATGCAAAGTAGCGTCAATCGGATGCAACGCAACGCGAGTGGGATGCAACGAAAATACTCAACTACATGAGGCCAGATGATTGAATAACATTACATTAAGACTTCGGACGAAGCGTCAGAAGTGGAACCAACATCTCTTCAAGTGAAATGCCGCCGTGCTGAAAAGTGCCCGTGAAATGCTGGGTAAATTGATTGTAATTGTTCGGAAAAGCAAAAAAATCATAGTTCTGCGCTATAATGTACTTCGAACTTAAACTCGGAGAAGGAAGACAAGCGTTAACAGGACTGTCAATAGTGAAAACCTCCCTGCGATTAAACGTCATGTTCCTGCCATGCTTGTAACGAAGACTGCTGCTCGTATCACGTTCCCCTGATACCTTAACAGAATTCGTCACAAGAATAGAACCGTGATCGGTAGTCAATACAACACAACAACCCTTCTCCGATATGCGACGAAATAAAGACATTATACCGGAATGCTCAAACCAGGAACGAGTCAAAGACCGGTAAGCAGCCTCGGATGACGATAACTCCCGCAAAACCCTCGATTCGGTCCGGGAATGTGATAACATGTCTATGAAATTGAAAACCATAACGTTTAACCGGTAATTGTCTGTGTTGTCAAAACTGTTCAATAACTTCTCACACTGAATAGAACCGCCTACCTTGACATACGAAAAAGAAACATCCCGCCCACAACGCTCCAACTGACGACCAACAAAAAACTCCTCACTCAAATTCTTCCCTTCATCCGAATCCTCATCAACCCAATGATCAGGATAATGACGCGAAATCTCCAACGGCATAAGACCGGAAAAAATAGAATTGCGAGAATATTGTGTCACTGTCGGAAGGATCGAATAATATAAATCCTCAACAGGGGTGAAATGCTCCGACAACATGTCCTTTACGGCTCGCCACTGATCAAACCTGAAATTGTCTATCAAAATGAAAAATACACGCTCCCCGGAATCAAGAAGCGGAAATACGGCACGCCTGAAAATATCAGGACTGATAACAGGACGTGTGTCCGGGTTCGATAGCCAGTCAAAATAGTTGTCCCTGATAAACCGAGCAAAAAGACGGTTGGCCTCCACCTTCTGGGAATGAAGAATGTCCGAGACGCCGGTCCTGCTATCCTCCAATTCCAAATCCCAATAAGTGAGAGTCTTGTAAATATCTTTCCATTCCTGATCAGTACCGCCGCCGCCTATCTGACTGTCTATAAGGCTAAACTGCCTGCTGTAACGTGAAGCTGCCGTCTGGGTGATAATGCGGCTCTTATCCAAATTCTTTTTTATACAAAGCAGAATTTGACTGGAATTAACAGGCTTGGTTAAATAGTCCGATATCTTGCCGCCTATTGCCTGCTCCATAATGCCCTCGTCCTCACTCTTAGTGATCATCACAACAGGGGTGTCCGGCGATATCTCCTTGATCCTCAAAAGAGTCTGAAGACCACTCAAACCAGGCATGTTCTCGTCCAAAAAAATAAGATCAAAAACCCCGCTAAGACAACTGTCAATAGCATCCTGACCGCTGCAAACAGTCACTACGTCGTAGCCCCTGTCTGTCAAAAACATTATGTGGGGCGTGAGAAGATATATCTCGTCATCAGCCCAAAGTATCCTGCTGCTCTTCATTATACATCGCGTTTTGTTTAATAATACGTCCACAAAAACAACATAGAACAAAGATAACTCTTTTTGCCGAATATTGTCCGGCAACAAAAATTATTCAGTAACTTTGTACAACATAATTATTTTACCCCGTATGAAAGATTTCCTCATCGCACTCAAACGGTTTTTACCGCCATACAAAAAATACCTCGCCCTCAGTATAGTGATGAATGTCCTCTCGGCTCTCCTCAATCTGGTTACTTTCGCGATCATTAAACCTATCCTCGAAGTCCTCTTCAAAACAGTAGACACAACGTACCAATACATGCCGTACGACTTCTCATCTTTCGGCTCAATAATGAACTCAATGGAAGCATTGAAAAATAATTTCTTCTGGTACGTCTCGGTCATAATGGAAAAGTACGACGCAACAATGGCTCTCGTTATACTTGCAACTTATCTGATTGGGGCAACAATACTGAGAACCCTCGCGATGTATCTGGCAGCTTATTTCATGATACCGATCAGAACCGGAGTCGTAAGAGATATTCGAAACATGGTCAATGGCAAAATACTGTCCCTCCCTCTCGCTTTCTTCTCCGAAGAACGTAAAGGAGACATCATAGCGCGTATCTCGGGTGACGTGAACGAAATAGAATCCTCAGTTATGAGTTCGCTCGATATGATGTTCAAAAATCCCGTGATGATCATAATATATCTCGTCGGAATGATCGTGATAAGTTGGCAATTGACGCTGTTCGTAATCGTCGTACTGCCGTTCGCCGGATATATCATGGGTCAGATAGGCAAAAAACTGAAAAAAAGCTCCTACATCGGACAACAACAGTGGGGATACCTGATATCACTCGTCGAGGAAACTCTCAGCGGGCTGCGTATCATCAAAGCGTTCAATGCCGAAAGTAAAATATCCGAACGATTCAAAGCCTCCAATGACAATTTCAGGTCTATTACCGAAAGTGTGTTCAGAAGACAGCAATTGGCACACCCTATGAGTGAACTGCTTGGTACCGTAACCATCGCTATCGTCCTCGTATACGGCGGCTCGCTCATACTCGGCAATAACAGTGATATAACCGGCAGCTCCTTCATCGTCTACCTGACCGTCTTCTACCTGCTGATAAACCCCGCAAAAGACCTCGCCAAGTCGGTATATTCAATCCAAAAAGGACTTGCCTCACTTGACCGAGTGGACAAAATACTGAAAGCCGAATCGGATATCAACGACCCGAAAAACCCGCAGCACGTTTCATTCAACACAGGCATAGAATATCGCGATGTGTGGTTCCGCTACAATGAAGAGTGGGTGATAAAGAACGTCAACCTGACTATCCCCAAAGGAAAAACCGTTGCCTTAGTCGGGCAGTCCGGTTCCGGTAAATCCACCATGGCAGATCTTATTCCCCGCTTTTACGACGTCAAACAAGGAGCTATCGTCATCGACGGGCAGGATATTCGTAACTTCCGGCTGAAAGACCTTAGACAACTGATGGGTATAGTCAATCAGGAAGCTATTCTGTTTAACGACAGTTTCTTCAACAACATCGCGTTCGGGGTCGAAAATGCCACCAAAGAAAAGGTAGAAGAAGCATCCCGAATTGCCAACGCTCACGAGTTTATAATAGCATCGGAAAACGGCTACGATACCAATATAGGCGACCGCGGATGTAAACTCTCGGGGGGCCAAAGACAACGAATCAGCATCGCGCGGGCTATTCTGAAAAATCCTCCGTTACTGATTCTTGATGAAGCAACTTCCGCTCTTGATACCGAATCGGAACGGCTGGTACAGGACGCTCTTGACAGACTGATGAAAAACCGAACTACGTTTGTTATCGCACACAGGCTCTCCACAATCCGTAATGCCGACCTTATATGTGTCCTCCACGAGGGTGAAATCGTAGAACAGGGCGCCCACAACGAATTAATCGGTAAGAATGGCTATTACAGGCAGTTGTATGAGATGCAGTTCCCAAATCAATGATTATCAGGCAAGGTACCGTACTGAATATGACCCTAACTCTTATGATTCGTCGAGGGCTTTGTCGATGTTTTTCTCCTAGTATATTTTCAGTTCCACAGGGCCGAGCAGCCCGCTTTCCCTTAGAGGTGAATCTTTTTTCGGCGGGTTGAATGTCCATGTTTTTCTTTGATCTTCCGGCAGGGATGCGTCATAGACAAGACGGTTAAACCATGTACCCGTTACCTCAATATTCAGGATGTTTTCACCTTGTTTTAGGGCGTCGGTAATATCGATACTGTATGGTGGAGTCCAAAGGGTTCGCAGTTTCCGGCCGTTGAGGGTTACCTCGGCAATCATTTCCACACGTCCCAGGTCGAGACAGTAGGTTGTGTTTTTTTCGATCTGTCCGGCATTGAAGACAGTAGTGTATTTGACTGTCCCTGAAAATGCTTTTGCCTCCGGTGTGAGATCGAGATCTTTCCACGCTTTCAGTTCTCCGGTTTCGAGTTTGGCCGGTGCTCCCCATCCGGATGGAAATTCGAGTGTCCATCTGCCTGTGAGTTCCTTTGAAGCGCTGAGAGGTTTCCTTGCCGGCATTTGTTCGGTGTTTCTGCGGAAGACTACGAAACATGAGCCGGCAGGCGCCAGGTCAAATTCTACGGATGTTCTTCCGTCGCCACTGTTAAGAGTTATGGCTTTGTGTATCTCACCGCTTACAGGGTCCCATATCTCTGCGTTTTCGGTGTTGTTGAAACTTAACTTGCCTTTGAAACCGCCGCCGGGATTAGCACATATGTAATACCAGTCAGCGCCTCCCGTTCTACGGTGCAGCCACATCGCATCACCACCCGTAACATCGGGAGCAATCCTGACGGCCCTCACAGCATCGTTAATTGACGTCCCCGATAATACCTTCCCTTTGCCTACGGTACGTATCCTCCCGCCATCACTTCCGGTTTCCCCGCCTGCCTCACCCCAGATAGCTCTTACAGCGGCGTTGAAACGCCATTGCGCGGTCTCGCCTCCCGAAAGAGTGGCCGGGCTTTGAGGTGCGTCCGCCACGAGGATCATCCCGTCTTTGACAAGTTCCAACAGCCTGTTTAACGTTTCGGGCAACATGCGTTTGTTATCAGGTATCCACATCAAAGAATAACTGATTCCCTCCGGCGTGACTATTCTTCCGTTCTTAACCGATATTCTATTCAGCAGTATGTCGGGATTACAGTAGTCATATTTATATCCGTCAGGGAACGGGGCTTTTTGATCGGGTTTATGATCTATTTCATCTCCGAGATACCAGAGCACGTCGGATACGGGTCTCCCGCGTTCGAGCATGTAGTTCAGGCGGGCGATGTATGTTGTAAATTCTTTCATGTGTTTCCACCATGTCTGTCCTCTAAGGAAGGGCGTCCCGATGGCGGCCTCACCGAATGAGGTTCCGGGTTGGGGGCCGTCTGTTCGAGGGTTATGGGTATAAGTATGGAAGTATAGATGGGTGACCCCTTCGATAAAATTACGGTTTGCGACCTCCTTGAGTTTTGAGAGATGCTCATCCCACGTCAGTTGGAATGATGTGAACGCTTCGGCTGCTACACGAGTTTTGCCATAGAGACGTGCGGCAGATGCGGTGGGCTTTATGGGCTTGAAATTAATAGAGCCGACGAACGAGTCTTCAAGCGGTTGCCAAAACTCGCACATCGGGACGTCGGCATGTTTGAAATATTCGAGTATATCTGCCGGGAAAACATCGCCGGCCGCTGTTTCGACGGTAAGTTCGAGCTTCTTCTCACGGCTCAGTTCTTTGAAACGTCCGTAGTATTCGTTCACGGAGAGATGATTGATGACGGATCTCCAGTCACGGAGGAATCTTGTGGTCGTTTCGTGATCTTTGACGACGTACCCAAACAGTGCAGGCAACCATTTTCGCAGCTTGTATCCCGACAGTTGTTCGAATTTGGTTTCCATGTCGCCTGTCCAGGTCTGTGTTTTACATTCCCAACTGTCGAAATGGATTCCGGTAAGCAGTCCTCCCGCGAGTACGCCTTCTGTGAGCCGTCCGATGTAGCCGTCGAAATGAGCGTTAGCGCCTTTGGAATTGAGTTTGTCGCATTCCCAGCCAGTACCTTCCGGCGGGGCGGGTGCGTTACGTTCTCCCGTATTGAGGTGGCCTATCCGGAGTATTGTCCACTTTCCGTCGGGGATTTCCCAGTCGATATTTCCCGTTTCGTCTTTCAGTTCGGACAGGTCGATGATTTCTTCGGGCCTGACGAACGTTGTCGGCGACTGTGTCGGGTTGTCGTTTTCCCTCACTATGCTTCTGAGCGTCCATGCCGCCTCCGACTCCCAGGCATTCTTACGGGCTGCGGAAAACAGTCGAAGCGAATAGATGTTCATGTTGTACCGGTTTTTGATTTTGATGCGGTATTGTGTTGTTGCGTTACGGGGTTCGTTGCAGGCGATAGAGATTGGCCGGTCGTCCTGCCAGTTGCTTTGGGGCATTTTGACATTGGCCAGATGTTGATTACCGTCGGTCGATATCGCCTCGATTTGCACCGTCACATTCGGTTCGTAGCACCGGCCGTGGTTGAATTGTTGGACGCTTGAAAATTCGACGGTACGCACCTTGACGGGTTTCGGGAATGTTATTTCGACCTCGTATAGACTGTCTCCGGACAGCGGAGGCAGCTTGAGCGGTTTGTTATCGTTGCGTTCCGCTATCAGGTCTTTCCACTGTATGCCGTTGTTACCTTTCACGGCGCTCGGTTGCAGCGGCTCGCCCGTGTCGTCTTTCGGGGTTGGGAAAGCGATCACGGCCACATCACGATAATCTCGCCATGTCTCGTCCGGTTTCGGGATCGGTAATATGACTTTTTTCTTTCCTCCGCCTTCGATATCGGTGCGACTCCATGCAAGATGCCTCATCGCATTTTCCGGTTCTATCCAGGGCCCTCCCGACATTGCCCATCCGGGGCAGTTGTGCATGGAGAATTTCAGTCCGAGTCTTTTACATTCCTGAGCCGTATGTTCGATCATCAGTTCCCAGGCCGGGCTGAGGCAGGGTATTTGCGGTTCTGCTTCCGGCCATGCTCCGCCGAACTGTCCGTGGAACATTTGTATGCCTGCGAAACCGGCTTCGGCGATAGCTTCGAGGTCGGCTGTGATTCCGGCTGCCGATACGTTTCCTCCGATATAGTGAAACCATGTTTCGGGACAGTAGTTTTTTGTCGGTTTGCCGAATAATTCCGCATCGGACTTTCCGAAGGCTCTGAACAGTTCTTCGGCGGAGGGTGCGGACGCTCTCCGGACGGGACGCTCCGTGCATGCGCATATGGAAACCGTACAGAGGATGAGATAGAGGTATGTTTTCATGTTGTTATATTTATTGTATTTTATGTTGGCCTTGATAGTTCATAGAACAAAGTTATGGAAATTCATCGAGAACGCGTTACCGGGCGTGATTTTCGTTTTCCGGGCTACCAACCGTCGCCAACGAAAAAATCCGTACCTTTGCAGCCTCATGACAAGTCGAAAACTTAAACAGCAATTCTATGAACTACAACTTCCAAGAAATCGAACAGCGCTGGCAACAGTTCTGGAGAGAGAATGAAACGTTCCGCGTCAGCGAAGACCCCGACAAGCCTAAATTCTATGTGCTTGATATGTTCCCTTACCCGTCCGGAGCGGGATTACATGTCGGGCATCCGCTCGGTTATATCGCCTCAGACATATATGCCAGATATAAACGTCTCAAAGGTTTCAATGTTTTGCACCCGATGGGTTTTGACGCTTTCGGACTGCCTGCCGAGCAGTACGCGATACAGACCGGACAGCACCCCGCGAACACTACCGAGATAAACATCCGGCGTTACCGGCAACAACTCGACAAGATAGGTCTTTCTTTCGACTGGAGTCGGGAAATAAAGACCTGTGACCCGAAGTTCTACAAGTGGACGCAGTGGGCATTTATCCTGATGTTCAATTCATATTATGATACGTCTCAAGCCTCCGGCGAAAACAACCGTGCGAGGCCGATCGAAGAATTGATAAAACATCTCGAAAAGTACGGTACGGACAACCTTAACGCCGCACAGACGGAAAGCCTCTGTTTTACTGCGAACCGGTGGAACGCCATGAACGGGAGGGAACAGCAGGAAGTACTCATGAACTATCGCCTTGCTTACCTGGCCGATACCGTTGTAAATTGGTGTCCCAAATTGGGGACGGTACTTGCGAATGACGAGGTCGAAGAGGGGCTTTCGATACGTGGAGGATTTCCGGTCGAACAGCGCAAGATGAAACAGTGGCTGATACGTGTCTCGGCCTACGCGCAAAGGCTACTCGAGGGTCTTGA
>JAIRMF010000067.1 GCA_031258895.1 Dysgonamonadaceae bacterium
AATCCGAGAGTACCGTTACTTTCCAATTCAAGCAACGAAAACGGTTGAGGATCATTAAGGGAGCCGATGGTAGCTTGCGCTGTCGCTCTGCTCACATTAAGGAGACAAAGAACGGAGAAGATTAAAAAGAATGTTCGTTTCATTGTTGTAATTATTTTTTAGTTTGATAAAAATGCAATTGAAAAAGGGCAAAGCGCGCCTCGGGGAGACGTCTCCGCATCCCGGGGAGATGTGTGCGCATCCCGGGGACACGCGTGCGCAACCTTACAATATATATATGGAAACGTCGCACCGGCCTCGCGGTATCGACGGTATATGCGTAAATAAGCCCTCCTGACCGATCCGTCGTGAAGGGTATCAAAAGTGTCGTCCGAAGGTTTATCGCACGACAGGCTCTCGCGCGCGGCTTTAAACGGTAATGTGTGTGTGTGTGTGTGTGTGTGTGTGTGTGTGTGTGTGTGTGTGTGTGTGTGTGTGTGTGTGTGTGTGTTAATAAATTATCCCATACCGCCAAATATTTCGACGTAGTCGGCAAGAAATTTATGTCGGTATGTGTAGCTGTCATCGTCATAACGGGTGCAAAGGTAAACATTATTCTCGAAACGGCAACAGGCCGAACCGGCCCCCTCCCTATTCCAACATTCCGCATATCTCCCTGTTTACTTTTCTTAACCGTTCCGCGTCAAGCTTAAGTATCTTACGGTCGTAGGTGAACAGCCCGTTTACTTCCCCCTCCACGTCGGTGGTCTGAGTGTATACCGCAGCCGAAAACCCCGACCTGATAAGCGGCTTCAACTGCTCCGCATACTTGACGTATTCATCCGTGACCTCCTTCGAGTCCTTGAATTTGACATAACCCCAATTCCTGTCCGTCTGCCAAAGACTCCCCTCCACAGGCAGGCCGATACCGCCGTATTCGCCGAGAACGGTAGGCCGTTGCGCGTCGTAAAAGAAAAGCTTCGGATAAGGGTAATGGTGAATATCAAGAATATCCCCCGTCCGGTGATGATTCCCTCCGCTCGCCGGATTCACAAGTCTCGAAGGGTCATAATTCTTTGTCCATTCAGTAACCTCGGCCGTCTTGAACTGTCCCCATGCCTCGTTAAACGGAACCCAAACCACAACCGACGGATTAGAATAAAGCAAGTCCAGAATCTCTTTCCACTCCTCATAAAAGTTCCTTTCAGACTGTTCGGTACGTTCGGAATGGTCTGTCTGAGAATAACGGTCCGTCGTCCAATGCAAACCCCTGTCGCCGCTGGGCATGTCCTGCCATACCAACATCCCAAAACGGTCACAATGATAGTACCAGCGCGCCGGCTCAACCTTGACATGCTTACGAATCATGTTAAAACCAAGCTCCTTCGTCTTCTCTATGTCAAACAAAAGCGCCTCGTCCGAAGGAGCCGTATAAAGCCCGTCGGGAAACCAGCCCTGGTCAAGCGGCCCGAATTGAAAAAGATCTCCGTTGTTGAGTTGCAGTCTGACAACGCCCCGGTTATCCCTCTTACAGGATATTTTCCGAAGCGCACAATAGCTCCTGACCTTATCGACGGGGCGGTTGTTTGAAATAAGGCTAATTTCCAAATCATAAAGAAAAGGGGAGTCGGGAGACCATAGTTTGGGATCGGGGACATGCAGCCGGACGGTCTGCGAGACAACGGTTTTAGCTGTCGCAACTATTTGTCCGTTATCCGATAGTTTGATTTCGGCGACCTCATAATGCGTCTTGCCGGCCGTCTCGACGGTGACCGAGAACGCGCTCCTATCTACGTCCGGCACAGTCTTGACGGATATAATATGATTCTCCGGCACCGGTTCAAGCCATACCGTCTGCCATATGCCGGTGACGGCGGTATACCAAATGCCGTTGGGACTGCTAACCTGTTTGCCCCGCGGTTGAAATCCCTTATCGGTGGGATCCCACACCTTGACGACAAGTTTTTGTTCGCCCTGGACGAGAAATGGCGTGATGTTGAGCCGGAAAGGAGTATATCCGCCCTTGTGTTCGCCGATTTTGACGTCATTGAGAAAAACTTCCGTCTTCCAGTCCACAGCGCCGAAGTGTAGCATTACAAGTTGATTTTTCCATTCCTTAGGAACGGAGAAAGTGCGTCTGTACCACAGTTCGTTATCCTGGCCGACCGTCCTGCCGACTCCGGAAAGTGCGGATTCCACAGCAAACGGGACAAGAATGTCTCCATCGAAAGTTACCGGTTCGTTATTCCCCTGCGGTCTGATTGCGTATTGCCACAGTCCGTTCAGGTTTTTCCATCTGTCTCTTTGCAGGATCGGTCTCGGGTACTCAGGTAGCGGGTTTTGGGGGTCAACCTGCGCGGCCCAGTCTGTTTTTATTTTGTCGCCCGCCGGAGACCATTGAGCATTAGCGATACTTTGCACGAACAAAGCGGTGATAAGGAGAACTTGCAGTTTCATTAAACAGTTGATTTGTGAACAAATGAATTTCTTCCCGCAAAGGTAGGTTTTTTATTCCGATATTCAAAAAATAACTAAATTTGCACACCCAAGTGAAATACCTATGATAGATAAGGAAACGGTAGATAAAATCCAGCAAACAGCACTAATAACAGAGGTCGTAGCAGACTTTATTACACTTCGAAAAACAGGCTCCGGATTCAAGGGAATATGCCCCTTCCATGACGACAAAAACCCTTCACTTAGCGTTTCCCCGGCAAAAAACATATTCAAATGCTTCGTCTGCGGAGAGGGCGGCGCACCTGTTCATTTCGTAATGAAACATGAAAAACTATCCTATCCCGACGCCCTAAAATACCTCGCACACAAATATAACATAGAAGTAAAAGAAACCGCACCCAATCCCGAAAACCTGCAAACAAAAACAGACCGCGAAAGTATGATAGCCATCAATCAGTTCGCAGTCCAAACATTCGAAAAAAACCTTAACCATACTCCGGAAGGACAGGCAATCGGGATGGCTTATTTTCACGAAAGAGGATTCAGAGAAGATACAATCAAGAAATTTCAACTCGGTTACTGCCTTAACGAACGCGACAGCTTCACTCAGACGGCGCTTAACGCAGGTTACAAACAGGAACTTTTAGTCAAAATCGGTCTCACCGTGACGGGCGAAAATGACTACAGGGCAGACCGTTTCCGCGGCAGGGTCATTTTTCCGATACATTCGATAGCGGGTAAAACAGTTGGGTTTGGAGGACGTATAATGTCGGACAACAAAGCAAACAAAACAGCCAAATACATCAACTCCATCGACAGCGACGTCTATCACAAAAATTCCGAACTGTACGGCATACATCATGCACGGCAAGCCATCGCAAAACACGATAAATGTTTCCTCGTAGAAGGCTATACCGACGTTATCTCGATGCACCAGTCGGGAATAGAAAATACCGTCGCATCCTGTGGCACAGCGCTCTCCGATAACCAAATAAAACTCATAAAAAGACTGACGCAAAATATAACTCTCATTAACGACGCCGATCAGGCCGGAACAAACGCTTCGCTAAAAGACATCCCTATCCTTCTCAAGGCCGGATTCAATGTCCGAATCGTTGTATTGCCCGAGGGCCACGACCCTGATTCTTTTGCGCGTAAAAACAACGCTTCGTCTCTCGAAAAATACATTCGGAAAAACGAAATAAATTTCATAGTTTTCAAGACGAAAGACCTGTTCGACAAAACAAAAGACGACCCCGAAATGCTTGCAAAAAGCGTTACCGATATAGCAGACACGATAGCTCTCATACCGAATGAGATAACAAGACTCGCGTACGTGAGGGAGTGCAGCAAAGTGACAGGTTATAAGGAGGACACTTTGATTAAGAGGATAACCAACAAACGTCACGAAATAAATCCCGAAGAGACTAAAATCATAACCACGCAGCCCGACACGCGAACAACAGAAACAGACCCCGTCCTCGAACCGTTTGAAAGGAGCATCATACATTACATAGTCCGGTACGGTGAAACAGACATGGCCAACCCGCCGGAGGAAACGCAAAACCAGACGGAAAACACGCCGTTCAAACAGACAAAGAAACACGATCCGGAGCCGAAAGTCCTTACTGTGGACTTTGTGATGAACGAACTGTCTAATGACGGCCTAACCTTCACCAATCCTCTTTACCGCCGGATATTGGAAGAAACGTTTGAGCACAGGAACGACCCGGGTTTTGTATCGGAGGATTATTTCAAGTATCATCAGGATCCGGACATAAGCAGTCTTGCCGCCGAAATAATAATAGATAAATACAAGGAAAGTAAGATCCATTACAGGTCGGGAAGAATACTGAACGAGAAAGAGAAACTCCGGGAGCTTGTGCCTTATGTTGTTATAAACTTCAAGAAGGCGATTCTTGATGAGCAGATAAGAGCGATAAACGATGAGATACTCAAAGTTCAGACGGAGGACGACCCGCAACTTCTCAACGATTTGTTCCGGACTCTGAAGCGTAAAAACGAACTTAAGGGTAGAATAGCGGTTTCCCTGCAAAGGGTTATCAATTTGTGAGGCGGCATTACAAAACCTGTACGCCGGCAGCGGGAATCTTTTTTCGGCGATGAATCGAAGAGGAAATTTATTAATTTTGCACCCGAATTTTAGCTGAAAGATATGAAGTTTACAAAGATGCACGGCGCCGGTAATGACTACGTCTATATTAACTGCTTTACCGAAACTGTTGAGGACCCTCAAAATCTTGCAATAAAGGTCAGCGACCGTCACAAGGGTATCGGATCGGACGGTTTGGTGTTGATTTTGCCGTCGGACACTTGCGATTTTGGGATGAGGATGTTCAATAACGACGGTTCTGAGGCAGAGATGTGCGGCAATGCTTCGCGCTGTGTCGGCAAGTATGTGTACGATAACGGCCTTACGGACAAGACGGCTGTTTCTCTCGAGACTAAGGCCGGCGTGAGGAGGCTGGAGTTGTTTCCTTTGGGGGGTAAGATTGCGAGAGTGAAGGTTGACATGGGGGAACCGATACTTACGGCCGGTGAAATACCTGTTTTATGGGACGGGGATCGTTTGATAGGTTGTGAAATAGACTTCCCGACGGGCACGTACCGTGTTTCCTGTGTTTCGATGGGCAATCCTCATGCTGTTGTTTTTACGGAGAACATTGATGGCATGGATTTGGAGAAGATCGGGCCGATGTTTGAGATGCATTCGATGTTTCCTAAGCGTGTGAATGCCGAGTTTGTCGAGATAATTTCTCCTTCTTTTGTTAGGGCTCGTGTTTGGGAGCGTGGTAGCGGCGAGACGCTTGCCTGTGGGACGGGAGCTTGCGCTATCGAGGTTGCGGGGGTACTTAACGGGTTCTTGGAGCGTTCTGCTACTGTTTCGCTTCCCGGCGGCGAGCTTTATTTGGAGTGGGATTTGGGCGACAATCATGTTTATATGACCGGCGAAGCTGTGACGGTTTTTGAGGGCGAGATAGTTTTGTGAAATAATTAACGGATGGAGAACTAACGGGTGATAAAAGATATGAAAAAAACTCCTTTTACGGACTTGCATTACGGTCTTGGCGCTCGCATGCACGAGTTTGCCGGTTATGACATGCCGATAGAGTATTCGGGTATTATTGAGGAGCATAATACTGTTGTTAACGGTGTTGGGGTGTTTGATGTTTCCCACATGGGCGAATTTTTGGTGACGGGGGACAGGGCTGATGTGTTGGTTCAGCGTCTCACTTCCAACGATATTTCGTCTCTTCCGGTCGGGAAGGCGCAGTATACGTGTTTTCCGAATGTAAGTGGCGGCATTGTTGACGATCTTTTGGTATATCATTTGGGGCCTGACAGGTACATGCTTGTTGTCAATGCTTCGAACATTGCGAAGGATTGGGAGCACTGTTTGTCGTATAACGATGTTGGGGCCGAGCTTGAGGACGTTTCCGGCGTTACGGCACAGCTTGCGGTTCAGGGGCCTTTTGCTCGGAGGACTTTGCAGAAGTTGACGGATGTTGATTTGTCGGCGATACCTTATTATTCTTTTGTTATTGGTAAGATGGCGGGTGTTGAGGGCGTTATTATTTCCAACACCGGTTATACGGGTTGTGGCGGTTTCGAGCTTTATTTTCGGCCTGGGGATGCGGTCAGGATTTGGGATGCTGTGTTTGAGGCCGGGGATGAATTTGGTATCAGGCCGGTTGGTTTGGGCGCGCGCGACACTTTACGTCTTGAGGCCGGCTTTCCTCTTTACGGCAACGAGCTTGACGATACTACGACTCCTCTTGAGGCCGGTCTTGGCTGGGTTACCAAGTTTGTTGACGGCAATGATTTTGTTGGCCGCTCTGTTCTTGAGGCGCAGAAGATTGAGGGCGTGAGGCGCAGGCTTATCGGTTTTGAGATGGTGGGCAGGGGTATAGCTCGGCACGGTTATTCTATCGTGAACGGCGATGGCGATACGATAGGCGTCGTTACTTCGGGCAGTATTTCGCCTTCGACAAAGAAGGCGATAGGGCTTGGTTATGTGTCTCTTTGCGGCGATTTTGCTTTTGGCGTGGATCTTGGTTCGAAGATTTACGTAAGGGTCAGGGAGCGGGACATTGAGGCTACGATTGTCAGGCCTCCTTTTGGGAGGTAGTTTTCCGGCGTCTTGGGGTTACGGGCTGACGGCGGGATATTTTTCTATTATTTTCTATCGAAAAACGGGTTTTTGGAGGATGCTGCGATTGCTATTGCGAGCACTGTGTGGCATTTTTCGGGCATGTTCATGGCCATTGCGGAGTATCCTATTGAGAACATAACTCTTGTATCGAGTCTCAGGTCGGCGGCGGTTGCGCATGCTGAGCCGACGGCTATTCCGACGTCTGCTATGCCGATTGCGCAGGGCACGTTTTCCGGTTTTTCGGTACAGGATGGAAATCCACAGTAGTTGCAGTTCAGGGCTTGTTCGGTTTTTCGGGAGCCGATGAGCAGTATTGCTTCTGCCTGGAGGATATTTTCCGCATCTCTGATGAAGAAGTTGTATCCGTGTTTTATTCCGAGTTCTTTGGTTTTGTCTGAGAGTGCTTTGATGTTTTCGTTGTCTATTGCGATTATTTCGAGCTTGTCGGCGCCTTTGGCTTTTGGCGCTGTTCTGGCGGCGGTCATCATTTTTCCGACGGCGGTCATTATTCTCTCGTGCCTTGTTGATCTTTCGTTGATAATCATGCTTAATTTTTGGGATATTTAGTGAATAAATTTTGGCGGGAATATAAGGTATCCGATGTTTAGTCCTAAGTTCCAGTTTCTTTTCGGGTAGCTGTAATGATTTGCGAAGAGGCTGATGTTTATGAAGGGCAATCTTGCGACGAAACTTATTTCTCCCAGGTATGCGGGGTTATCGAACAGTTTGCCGTTTATGGGTTTGTTGTTGTTGTCGTTTTTTATGTTTTGGATGGGGAGGAATGTATGGAATTCGCTTTTGAGGTGGAATGTTGCGTTTAGTTTCCAGACGGGTATTATTCCTCCTGCCAGGAAATTATTGGCTCTGAATGCGGGGTTGTATATTACGGTGCTGTGCGGGGTTGGACTGTAGGCGGTGGCTTGGAGGAGTGAGGCGACGGTATTGTTGAGCAGTATTTTGGTTGAGAACACTCCTTGAGCGATGTAACCGAGGTTAAATTTATCGTTTATTACGTGCATATTATTGATGAGTCCGTCGATTTGGAGCCAGTTGATATCATTTTTTTTGTAGGGGTTTAGGAGGGATTTTGAGTTAGCGGGGACGAATTTTTCGTTTCCGGAGAGGTATTGTATGTAGACGTGGTATTTTTGTCCTTTGATTGGGTATTGTTTTGTGTCGAGTGTATTTTTACCGAACAGGACGCCGTAATAGAACAGGTTGTATACGCTTTTGTCGAGCCTGCTGAGGTCTGTTTGGTCGAGGGTATTTTTGTTGTTTTGGAGGTATTTATCTTCGAGTATTCCGTATCCTATGACGGCGTTTATTTTGACTTTTCGGTTGAATGGGAATCCTACGCCGAGTTTGCCGAACGATTCTCGTTGGTGGATGTAGGTTAGGATGTCGGCGTCGATGAAGAAGTTTTTGCTTTCGTAATATTTTCTATAGTTGTAGAAGAATGCTGCGTTAATGTCGATCGGGACGGGGGTTTGGAGGTCTACGCGCGCGGAAAGCTCTGCGCCGTTGAATGCGTTTCCGATTTGCATATTGAGGTTCATTCCGTAGTCGAACTCATCGAGGTTTTGGTAAGCGAGTCCGAGGTAGAGTTGATTAGCGGACATTGAGGAGACGTTACCGCCGAAAGCTATCCCTATTTCATCATTGACGTTTATGTCGAGTTGGAGGTCGAAAATGCTGTCGTTACGGTTGTAAGTTGCGGCGGGGAAGATTTCTTTTATTTTTGGGTTTGCGAGGAGGTCGAAGTATATTCTTTTGAACTCATTTATGTCGAACGTACCGTCATTTTGTCTGGCTATTTGTGTTTGGACGTAAGTTTTTTGTGCGTTATTGATTCCGTTTAGGTGTACGTTTTGGAATTTCAGTTGTGGGAGGTTTTTTTTGAAGTTATTTCTGCGGTTGTTGATTGAGTCGGGGTTGATGCGCCTGGCGACGCGTTTTTTGATTGAGTCGATTATTTGGATTGTGTGATTGTAACCGGCGTCGAAGAGTATTTTTGCTTTATCGAAGTCGAGTAGGGCGACGTCTTCGAGGTCGAATTTCATCATTATTCCGTCGTTTGGGTCGATGTTGTAGTTGGTTTGTTGGATGACCATATTTTCCATTATCTTGTACGGATCCATATCTTCGGGTTTTCGATTTTTGTTTCCGGCGACTGAGGCTCCGATGATGAAATCTGGGTTGAAAGCGTTTTTGAGGGGGTTTACGGGGAAGTTGTCATAGATACCGCCGTCGAAAAGTGGTATACCGTCTTTATAGAGGGGTTTGAAGACGAGAGGGAAAGTCATTGACGCCCTGACTGCGTCTTCGAGTTTACCGTTTCTGAAGATGACGGGCTTTTTGTTATAGACGTCGGATGCTATGCAGAGGAATGGGACGAATAGGCTGTCGAAATTTTCTTTGCATTTGGCGTTGGCCTGTGCGAACAGGCTGAGGAACGCGATGTTCATCTGGACGGGATTAATGAGGTTGACGGGGATGATGGAGGATTTGATTTTTGTGGAGTCTTTCAGGGGGACCATTACCTTCATGAAGTCGGGTTGGTCGGGTGGTTTTCGGAAATAGACGCGATAATTTTCTTCGACGGTACCTGTTTGCCAGTTGTGGAATTGGTCTGAGAGGAACAGTTTGAGTATTTCGTCAGGGGAGTATCCGACTGCGTAGAGACTTCCGACGATAGCTCCGATTGAGGTACCGGCGATACAGTCTATTGGTATTTCATTTTCTTCGAGGGCTTTAATTATTCCGATGTGGACGCATCCTTTAGCTCCGCCGCCGCTTAGCACGAGTCCTATTTTTTGTGTTGTTGCGTTTTGGGCAGACAGGATGATTGTTATCAGGAGTAATATTTTCGGGAGATTTTTCATAGAGTGGGGCAAAATTACGAAAAATTCTGTGATTTTTTTCTCTTTTCCTTTCATTTTTCTTTCTCCCGCCGCCACCTTTCTCTCTCCCATTTTTATCTTGCTCTCCCTCTCAACCATCCTGCCCTCCCTCTTTCATATCTCGCCCTCTCCCGCTTTTATCTTGCCTTCCAACGCCTAAAACTTGCTTTCTCCCGCGATGCTCTTTTTAGCCCATTGCAAAAACTGACAAAATCACGACGTTCACAAGGCGAAAAACAAACCCAACCTGACAAAAAACACCCTCATCTCGGGAGATTACAAGTACGATTTGACAAACCACTGCGACGACTCGTAAACTCACTGACTTAACTTGCAAAATGTCTCCGACACTTTGACAAATCACTGCGACACTCCGCAAACTAT
>JAIRMF010000130.1 GCA_031258895.1 Dysgonamonadaceae bacterium
GACTCATAATCAGGGAGTCCTTGGTTCAAGCCCAAGTGGGACCACGTACAAAAAGGCCGCAAATAATTAATTATTGGCGGCTTTTTTATTTGTAGGTGGGGTAAATAAAAAAATAACGGGCGTCGGCGCTCAATTACCGGCGGCCGTTTCGTTTTTGGCGGGTGTAAGTTTTCAATTGGTACATACAATTTAACAGTGTAAAATTTTTCATGTAACTTTGCACCTCCATTATAAAAACATTACTCAATCATGATCCCAAAATTTCACTACCAGCAACCATTTCCCCAAACCGAAGACGAAACCGAATACTACAAATTGACCAATGAAGGCGTGTCGGTCGCAACGTTCGAAGGAAAAAACATACTTAAAATCTCCCCCGAAGCACTCACCCGCCTCGCAAACGCATGTTTCCACGACTGCTCCTTCTATCTAAGGCCGGAGCACCAAAAACAGGTCTCCAAGATCCTAACCGACCCCGATGCGAGCGAAAATGACAGATACGTCGCCCTAACCATGCTCCGTAACGCCGAAGTTTCGGCAAAAGGAGTCCTACCTTTCTGTCAGGATACCGGAACTGCAACAATCATCGCCAAAAAAGGACAGCAGGTGTGGACAGGCGGAGGCGACGAGGAAGCACTTTCGTTAGGCGTATACAAAACTTACACCGAGGAAAACCTACGGTACTCCCAAACAGTCCCACTTGACATGTACACGGAGAAAAATTCCGGCACCAACCTCCCAGCGCAAATAGATATTCAGGCAGTGGACGGCGACAAATACACCTTCCTCTGCATCGCGAAGGGCGGCGGCTCGTCCAACAAGACATATCTGTTCCAGGAAACCAAAGCGCTGTTAAACCCGGTCGCACTTGAAAAATTCCTCGTCGAAAAAATGAAAACACTCGGCACCGCAGCCTGCCCGCCGTACCACATTGCTTTCGTAATAGGCGGAACGTCCGCCGACATGTGCCTAAAAACCGTGAAACTCGCCTCAACCAAATACTACGACCACCTGCCTGTAAAAGGTAATGACGGCGGGCAGGCATTCCGTGACACAGTCCTGGAAGACACAATATTAAATGAAGCGCACAAGATCGGCCTCGGCGCTCAGTTCGGCGGCAAATATTTCGCACACGACGTACGGATCATACGCTTACCCAGACATGGAGCGTCATGTTTTGTCGGTATGGCCGTCTCGTGCTCCGCGGACAGAAACATCAAGGCAAAGATAGACAGCGACGGCGTATGGATAGAGCGCTTGGAAACACATCCCTCGAAATACATCCCAGAAAAATACCGCAGGCAGGAAGATATGGAAGGCGAAGTCGTACGGATAGACCTCAACCGTCCAATGACCTCAATCCTGGCCGACCTGACAAAATACCCGGTAGCAACGCGACTCTCCCTCAACGGAACGATAGTCGTCGGGCGCGACATCGCACATGCCAAATTAAAAGAACTGCTCGACAGCGGCAAAGATCTTCCGGAATACTTTAAAAATCATCCGGTCTACTACGCCGGTCCCGCAAAAACGCCCGCCGGTATGCCCTGCGGGTCCATGGGTCCGACGACCGCGGGAAGGATGGATTCCTATGTTGGCCTCTTTCAGTCGCACGGGGGCAGCATGATAATGCTGGCGAAAGGCAATCGCAGTCCCGCGGTTACCGATGCGTGCAAACGGTACGGCGGGTTCTATCTCGGCTCCATCGGCGGCCCCGCCGCGATCTTAGCCCGCGACAATATTAAAAGCATTGAATGTCTCGCATACCCGGAACTCGGCATGGAGGCCATCTGGAAAATTGACGTGGAAGACTTTCCGGCCTTCATTCTCGTAGATGACAAAGGGAATGACTTCTTTGAATCCCTCAAATAGATGAATATAGTGCTGGGCGCCGGCCTGACCGGACTCTCCGTCGCATTTCATCTGGTAAAACAGGGCAAGCGCGTCATCATTCTTGAAAAAACAGACCGTACAGGCGGCCAGATACGGACGATAGAGAAAGATGGCTTCGTCTTTGAAACCGGACCGAACACCGGGGTCATATCCAATCCGGAGACGGCAGAACTGCTGCGTACGCTGCATCCAAACTGTGTGACCCAAGTCGCCGATCCTTCGTCCTCGTGCCGACTGATATGGAAGAACGGCAAATTCCACGCGCTCCCCTCCGGAATTATCGGCGGCATAACCACCCCCCTATTCAGTCTGCAAGACAAACTACGAATAATCGGCGAACCGTTCCGGCGCAGAGGTAACGATCCCAACGAGTCAGTCGGAGCGCTTGCCGTCCGGCGGTTAGGCAGGTCGTTTCTGGATTACGCCGTCGATCCGTTTGTCTCAGGGATATACGCCGGCGACCCAATGCGCCTCGTTACGCGGCACGCTTTGCCAAAGCTTTACAACCTTGAACATACCTACGGCAGTTTTATTCGCGGTGCGGTAACAATCGGACTGTCCGGATTTAAAAATGCCCGAAGCAAAGGCGTCACGAAAGAGATCTTTTCCGTACGCGGAGGGTTAAGTCAGCTAACGAACTCGCTCGCAGACGCAATCGGACGGGAAAATATCATCCTTTCGGCGGATTCGATCCTCCTTGAACGGTCTGAGGACCGCTGGCGAGTCTCGTTTGCCTCCCCTTCCGGACGCTTCGACCTAAACGCAGGACGTGTGATAACAACTCTCGGCGCACATGCCCTGTCTCCTCTTCTTCCGTTCGCCCCTGAAGTCGAAATGAATAAAATTGCCCGCTTACGCTACGCCCCTGTCGTCCAGATTTCCATCGGAATAAGAAACATCGGCAAACGTAACTTTCGCGCTTTCGGCGGTCTCGTCCCCTCCTGCGAACATCAAGACGTGCTCGGCGTCCTGTTTCCGTCCGCATGTTTCAATGGACGCGCACCGGAGGGCGGTATGCTGTTCTCGCTTTTCGCCGGCGGCATAAAAAACCCCCATATGGTAGAACTTTCCGACCGTGAGATTGAAAATCTTGCCATTCAAACATTCCATCAAATGCTTGGCTTCCCTCCGGACGTCGAACCCGACCTGCTGCATATATCCCGCCATCAAAACGCCATCCCGCAATACGAAAGCGATACCGGTGAGAGGTTATCGGCGGTAAATACACTGCAAAACCGTTTCCGTGGCCTTACCATCGCCGGCAATCTGCGGGACGGGATCAGCATTGCGGACAGGATAAGGCAAGGTGCGTCGCTGATTTCCTGACATTGTCCTTATCCGGCCGTACGGGTGATATGTACTGATAACCGGTACATCGGGACGGATATCCGTACACAATCAATATTAATCCGGCAGTCATAACGGTACATTTTTACGCGATGTACGGGCGTCCGTACAAAACGTACGGACGTCCATACAAAGCGTACGGATGTCCGTACAAAGCGTACGGATGTCTGTACAAAACGTACGGGTGTCCGTACAAAAGCGTACGGATGTCCGTACAAAACATACGGGCGTCCGTACAAAACGTACGGACGCCCGTATAAAACGTATGGATAATAAGCAAATAAAACTATTCCTTCTCGGAATCCCGCTGTGCAGCGTAATCCTTCAATAACCGCTCCTGTACATCCGACGGGACAAGCTCATAAGAAGAAAATTTCATCGTGAAAGATGCACGCCCGCCCGTAATAGAACTCAAGGACGTGCTGTAACTCGACATCTCCTTCAACGGCGCCTTCGCCATTAACTTCTCATAACCCTTCTCCGTCGTCATGCCCATAATCATCGCCCGACGACCCTGAAGATCACTCATCACATCCCCCATGTATTCCGACGGTAAAGAAACCTCAATATCGTAAACCGGCTCCAAAATCTTCGGACCCGCATTCCTGAACGCCTCCGAAAAAGCATTGCGACCGGCCAACATAAACGAAACCTCATTCGAATCAACAGGATGCATCTTGCCGTCATAAACAATCACCCGAACATCCCGCGCATAAGAACCCGTCAAAGGCCCCTGCTCCATCCTCTGCATAACCCCCTTCAAAATGGCAGGCAAAAACCGAGCGTCTATCGACCCGCCAACAATGGAATTGACGAAAATAAGCTTGCCGCCCCACTCCAAACTGTGCTCCTGAATGTCGCGGGCCTGAATCTTAAACTCCTGACCGTTGAAACGGTAAACTTCCGACACCGGTACACCTTCCTGATACGGCTCGACAATCAAATGAACCTCGCCAAACTGCCCAGCCCCACCCGACTGCTTCTTATGCCGATAGTCCGCCCGCGCAGACTTAGTAATAGTCTCACGGTACGGTATCTTCGGCTCGAAAAACTCAATCGCAAGCTTGTCGTTGTTCTCTATCCGCCACTTCAGAGTCTTAAGATGAAATTCTCCCTGGCCGGACACAATAATCTGACGAAGCTCCTTCGATTGCTCCACAACCCACGTCGGATCCTCAGCCCGCATACGGGACAAAATCTCCATCATCTTCTCCGAATCAGACTCATTGACAGACTTTATCGCACGACGGTACTTAGAATTCGGATACCGAACAAAATCAAACCGGTTGTCAACACCCTTCGCATTAAGAGTGTTCCCGGTGTTAACGTCCTTAAGCTTAATCGTCGCCCCAATATCTCCCGCATGTAATTCCGATACCTCAAAACGGTTCTGGCCCGCAACTACGAAAAACTGCGCAATACGCTCCTTCGACCCGCGATCACCATTCAATAAATCATCTCCCGTCCTGACCGTCCCGGACATCACCCTGAAATACGAAACCCGACCAATATGAGGCTCTACCGTCGTCTTGAAAACAAAAAGACTCGCCGGCTCCGCCGAATCGGGCTTCACTTCCCTACCCTCTGTATTCGTGTAAAACGGCGTCTCCGGTACAGATGGAACATTGTTGCCCAAAAACTCCATCAACCGGCGTACACCCATGTCCTTCAAAGCCGAAACACAAATGAGAGGAAACATGCCCCGACTGAGCAAACCCTTGCGAATCCCTTCCCGCATCTCATCTTCAGTAAGGCTCCCACGGTCGAAATATTTCTCCATCAAACCTTCATCATTCTCAGCCGCCGCCTCAACAAGCGCATTATGTAGCTCGGCCGCCCTCTCCCGTTCCGACTCCGGAATATCAAGAACCTCGGGCGTCCCGCCTTCAGGTTGCCACTGGTACATCTTCATCTTAAGAACGTCAACCATCTGATGAAAACCCTGACCGGTCTGAAGAGGATACTGAATCCGAATAACCTTGTTGCCATAGTGTTCCTTCAACTGTAAAACAGTCTTTTCATAGTCGGCATTGTCCCTGTCCAAATGATTGACAAGAAAAATGACCGGCTTGCCTATCGACTCAGCATAGCGAAACATGTTTATCGTCCCAACCTCCACACCATACTGAGCATTCAAAACCATCAGAGCAGTGTCCGTTACGTTCATCGCCGAAACAGCACTACCTGCAAAATCGTCGGAACCGGGACTGTCAATGAAATTCAACTTCTTCCCCAGCCACTCCACACTAAAAACGGTAGAAAAAACAGAATAACCGTACTCCTTTTCTACCGGGAAATAATCGGAAACCGTGTTCCCACCGTCAATCGACCCTCTACGTTTTATAACCCCACTCTCATAGAGCAACGCCTCTGTGAGAGTGGTTTTCCCC
>JAIRMF010000103.1 GCA_031258895.1 Dysgonamonadaceae bacterium
ATGTTTGGAGATGACGCCGTGAACGAGACAATGTTACAGATAAAATCGAGAAGATTACAATATATAAACTTAAAAGTTTGAAATTATGGTACGATTTAAAACGATTATTTTCAGTTACCTGCCGAATGAGGCGCATTATAATTATGATACGAAAGTTAAAAAAGAAATTAATGCGAGTCCTCTTCCGGTATTGTCTGCACTCGGTAACCTCGTGACAGATTACAATGCACTGTACGAGAAAGAAGAAGATATCATGCTGTGGGTCAAGAAGAGTGTCATTACGAAGAAGATTTCGGAGGCCGACCGGAGGATGGGGCGCGCGCTTACGGCACTTCGGGCGCATGTACGCGGTCTGGAATATGATACCGATTCGTTAGTGTCACAGGCCGCGCACAGGGTATATGTGATGTTGATGAGCTACGGTAATGTCAATGCCAAGCCTTATCAGGACAAAGAAGGCGACGTTCGGGCTATCCTGCGGCAGATTTCGGTCGGAGGTCAGTATCATGGCGATATTATATTGCTTTCCGAGCTTGCCTACGTGATACTGAATTTAGCTACGGAACTTCAAAACGCATTGAACAATCTGGAAGAACTGATAGCGGAACGTGGCGCCGAATATATCAAGAAACCGGCTATGACGTCGAAAAATGTAAGAAAGCAAATCGAGGCCGTTTACAGGGAGATAGTCACAATCATCAACGCCGGCGCACAGATGGACCTCTCGCCGGGATTTGCCGCGATCATTAACCGGCTGAATCCGGAGATAGAGCTTCTTAACCGCGAACATCACCGCATCCGCCATAGCATCGCCTTTTCACAAACAGAACAGATACCGCCGCAAGAATACACGGGAAAACCGGTGATATTTGTGCCGAAAGTGCTTTACGTGACGCCGAAAGGTAATCTTGAACTTGAACTTGGCCGTGATTTCGACGTTTCGTTCGAAAATAACGTCAGGGAAGGCAATGCAAGATGCATCATCTACGGAAAAGGCGCGTTCAAAGACAAGAAGATGGTCTCGTTCACGATCAAAAAGACGCCGCCGCCCGAGGTACCGCCGAAAAAGAGCAGGAAACAGGTTAAAGGAAAGAAAGTTGGTGGTGCTGACGGTTAAGGCTGTGAGATTGCCCGAGATACCGTCGAAAAGGCGTAGGAAGCAGGTTAAAGGAAAGAAAGTTGGTGGTGCTGACGGTTAAGGCTGTGAGATTGCCCGATATGTAGCCGAAAAAGAGTAGGAAGCAGGTTAAAGGAAAGAAAATAGGTAATTCTGATGGTTAAGGCGGTGAGATTGCCTAAAATGTAGCCGAGAAAGAGCAGGAAGCAGATTAAAGGAAAGAAAGTTGGTGGCGTTGACGGTTAAGGCGATATAATTGTTTAAAATGTTGCCGAAAAAGAGAAAGAAGCAAGATTAAAGAAAAGAAACGGGTTGTGTTGGCGGTATATATGTTGCCGGCGTCGCAGAGAATGCTTTTGTAAAGAGGCGTTAGCAGGAATAACAATAGTATTTTTATAAAAGTTGAATATATTTTTAATAAATCATTGAGCAATTTTTTTTGCACGAATCAAAAATTACAATTATCTTTGCACATTCAAATTTTAAAAAATAATGAAGACAAGAGGAACGGTAGTGATAGAAAAAGAGAGATGCAAGGGATGCAATCTCTGTGTAACGGCCTGTCGGTTCGATGTTCTGGAAGTCGGCAACGTGCCGAACGGCAGAGGCTACAATTTCGCGGCGATGAAAAATCCGGATGCATGTACCGGCTGCACAAACTGCGGATATGTCTGTCCGGATGGCTGTATAACGATTTACAGGGTGACGAAATAATAACAGAGACGGATATAACATTAATGTAGTTAGGAAAATAAGAACAGAGATGGATATAACGTTAATATAGTTGGAAAAATAATGACAGAGGCGGATATAACGTTAATGTAGTTGGAAAAATAATGACGGAGACGGAGGTACAATTAATATGGGAGCGAAAACAGTAACAGAGACATAAGTACTATTAATATTGTGTAAAAAAAAACTATGGAGACAGAAGTAAAATTGATGAAGGGGAATGAGGCGATAGCACATGCCGCTATCCGATGTGGTGTGGACGGATATTTCGGATACCCCATCACGCCGCAGTCGGAAATAATGGAGACATTGATGGAAGAACGTCCCTGGGAAACAACCGGCATGGTTGTCCTACAAGCGGAAAGCGAGGTTTCGGCAATCAATATGGTTTACGGAGGCGCGGCCTGCGGCAAAATGGTTATGACGTCCTCGTCAAGCCCGGGGATTAGTCTCAAACAGGAAGGGATATCCTATATTGCCGGCGCCGAACTGCCCGCACTGATCGTCAACGTGAGCCGAGGCGGGCCAGGCTTAGGCACAATTCAGCCGAGCCAGGCGGACTATTTTCAAACGGTTAAAGGAGGCGGACACGGCGACTACCGGTTAATTACGCTCGCTCCAAATTCGGTGCAGGAAATGTCCGACCATGTCGCACTCGGATTCGAACTCGCATTCAAATACCGTAATCCGGCAATGATCCTGACCGATGGAGTGATAGGGCAGATGATGGAGAAAGTGATCCTACCGCCGCAAAAACAAAGAAAAACAGAAGATGAAATCCGCGAAAAATACCCCTGGGCGACACTCGGAAAGCCCGTCGGCACGAAACACAGAGTCATCACATCCCTCGAACTTGACCCTGCCCGAATGGAGGAGAACAATATCCGATTTCAGGAAAAATACCGCGCAATAGAGGAGAACGAAGTATTATATGAGGAATTTCTCTGCGAAGACGCCGAGTACCTGATAGTGGCCTTTGGCTCGCAGGCGAGAATTTCGAGGAAAGCTATCGAGATGGCGCGGGAAGCCGGAATACGTGCGGGACTTTTCCGCCCAATCACCCTCTGGCCCTTCCCGAAAAAGCGACTTGCAGAGCTCGCGAAACAGGTAAAAACCATCCTGACAGTCGAACTCAACGCAGGACAGATGGTGGAAGATGTTCAACTTGCCGTCCAATGCAGCGTCAAAGTCGAACACTTCGGCAGGCTCGGAGGAGTAGTGCCGGCGCCCGACGAGGTTTTTAAAAATCTTCTGAAGTTAACAGGAGCACGTACACAATAATATAATGGACAATAAATTTAAGGGGGAATTTTATACTATAATATATTGGTATATGAAGTCAGGAGGTGATCGTACACAATAATATAGTAGTATATGAAGTCAGGAAGTGATTGTACACAATAATATGGTGTAAGATAATTTTAACAGGTAATTGTATACAATAATATAGTGTGCAGTGACGTTAAGAAGTAATAGTGCACAATAATTACAGATAAAAAATGGAATACAGGAAAATCGGAAATACTGATATGGAGGTCTCATATCTCTCATTTGGAGCCTCCTCGCTCGGCGGAGTCTTCCATCCTCTAAAAGAAAACGACGGAATCCGCGCCGTGCACACAGCCTTAGACAACGGAATAAATTTTATCGATGTGTCGCCGTATTATGGGCACGAGAAAGCGGAAACAGTACTCGGGAAAGCAATAAAAAACGTAGATCGCAGCCGGTTTTATCTCTCCACAAAAGTCGGCAGATACGGCCAAAACGGCGAAAATATCTGGGACTATTCCGCAAAAAAGACGTCCGAAAGCGTATACGACAGCCTAAAACGCCTCAATACAGACTACTTCGACGTCGTCAGCGTGCACGATATCGAGTTCGCAGACCTTCGACAGATATGTACCGAAACACTGCCGGCACTGCTCGAAATCCGCCGAAAAGGGCTCGCACGTTATATCGGATTGACCAACCTAACCCTGAAACACTTCAAATATGTCATCGACAATATCCCCGACAAAACAGTAGAATCGGTGCTTTCCTTCTGTCATTACTGCCTGAATGATAACGCGCTCGAAGATTACCTGCCATATTTCGAAGCAAAAAATATAGGCGTCATCAATGCCTCGCCATTTGCAATGGGACTGCTCACAGAACGCGGAGCGCCCGCCTGGCATCCCGCCCCCAAACCACTGCAAGACCTGTGCCGACAAGCAGTCGATTTCTGCAAAGCAAACGGTAAACAAATCGAAGCTACGGCACTCAAATACTCAATCTCCAACCCGAAAATCGCAACAACGCTCTTCAGTACAACACGTCCCAAAGCAGTCCTGCAAAATATCCGGTGGGCCGAAGAACCGTTCGACAAAGAAATATTCAACGAAATAAGAAAAATACTCGAACCAAGACTGAATGATACATGGCTAAACAGCTGAAATAATCGCAGAAAAATAACAGTTAACGGCAAAATAACCGAAATAAACAAGTGAAAATCATTGACGCCCACACCCATCTCTGGCTCCTCCAGAATACGGAAGTCAACGGGTCGAAAATACAAACCCTGACAGGAGGAAGATCCCTCTTCATGGGCGAAATCCGACAAATGCTGCCGCCATTTATTGTCGACGGACGAAACACCGCGGAAATCCTGATCTCAAACATGGATTATGCCCAAGTGTCCGCCGCCGTCGTGACACAAGAATATATCGACGGAATGCAAAATAAATACCTCCGGAAAGTACAACAACAATATCCAAACCGCCTGCTATGCTGTGGACTCGTAGATGCGCGACGGAAAAATTACCGAACACATGCACAAAAACTCATCAAACAAGGCTTCAAAGCCATAAAACTGCCGGCAGAAAAATTTATCACGGCAGATCACAGGATATACCTCACCTCAAAGCAAATGATGAGTATGTTTCACCTCATGGAAGACAACAATATACTGCTCTCAATCGATCTCCACGAAGGAAACGTGCAAGTGTCCGAAATGAAGGAAATAATCGCCGAATGTCCCCAACTGAAAATCGCAATCGGACACTTCGCAATGGTTACTCGAAAAGGATGGAAAGAACAACTCAAACTCGCCCTCAATAACAACGTCTACATCGAATCAGGAGGCATAACCTGGCTCTTTAACAGCGAATTTTACCCCTTCAAAGGCGCAGTAAAAGCAATCCGGGAAGCAGCATCGACGGTAGGAATGGAAAAACTGATGTGGGGTTCCGACTATCCGCGTACAATCACCGCAATAACATATCGCATGTCTTACGACTTCATCCTGAAATCAAATATGATCAGTGAGGAAGAAAAAATGCTCTTCCTGAGCGAAAACGCAGCAAAATTCTACAACTTCCGTGACTTAGTAGAATTACCCTACATAAAAAATATGTCGGAATAACACAGGAAATATACCACGTAAAAAACGACAAAAAAATCCCGATAATGAAAAAAATCCCGATAATAGCGTATCAAATACTTATATGGTTGCCAATCTTCCTGATATTGACAACCCTCACGGCACTGATAGTGACAGTCGGCTGCATTTTAGGCGGCGAACGCTTCTTCTCATATCACCCCGGAGTATGGTGGAGCCGTTCGGTATGTTTCATAAGCCTTTGCCCCGTGAAAATCTCAGGACTTGAAAAACTCGACAGAAAACAGTCCTACATCTTCGTATCAAATCACCAAAGTATCTACGACATATTCCTCATATACGGCTACATCGACCAGCCCATAAAATGGGTCATGAAAAAAAGCCTGATGAAACTCCCATTAGTAGGATTAGCCTGCAAAAAAGCAGGATTCATCTTCGTCGACGACTCAACGCCACAAGCCGCCGCCAAAACTATCGAAAAAGCAAAACAACGCCTCCGTAACGGCAACTCAATAGTAATATTCCCGGAAGGTACACGCTCAAAAACAGGACAACTGCAGAAATTTAAGAAAGGAGCCAGCCAAATGGCGATCGGTACACATCTCCCAATCGTTCCCGTCACACTGAACGGCACGTATGAAGTGATGTCGCCAAATTCCCTGCTCATAACACCGCATCGGCTCGAAATAATTATTCACGACCCCATTCCGGTACCCGAAAGCCGTACGGTCGATATTCGCGACAACGCCATCCTGATACGTGAACTGACCGAGACAACAAGCACGAAAATCCGCTCGGCGCTGTGGGAACATCATCAACCGAAAACAGTAAGATAAGATGCCGACAACAAAGTTTTACGTCGTCTGGAAAGGACGGACTACGGGGATTTTCACATCGTGGGAAGAGTGCCGACGTCAGGTCATAGGATTCAAGGGCGCCATCTATAAGTCTTTTCCGACGGAACAAGAGGCAAGAACGGCAATGAGCACGAAACCGACGTTAGGCCTGACTAAACAAAGATCTTCAGTGGACAAGACGCCGGCAGAGAGCATTGTTGCCGACAGTATCGCTGTTGACGCCGCCTGTTCCGGCAATCCGGGGCCGATGGAGTATCGAGGTGTGGAGACCCTGACGGGCAAAGAAATTTTTCGCGAAGGACCATTTGAAAACGGCACCAACAATATCGGCGAATTTCTGGCTATCGTACACGGTTTGGAGCTTTTAAGCCGGCGCGGCAGTTCTATGGCGGTATATTCCGACAGTTTGAACGCCATGCTTTGGGTTGAGAGGAAAAAGTGTGGGACAAAACTGAAACCATGTTCCGAAAACGACAGGATCTTTGAGCTTATCAAACACGCTGAATATTGGCTCAATAACAACACTTACCCAAACCGTATCCTGAAATGGGACACAGCCTCATTTGGGGAGATCCCGGCCGATTTCGGAAGAAAATAATCCCGACCGTATCTTGATGTTATGCTTGTTTTCATAGCTGTTTTGAGTTTTCTCCGACCAATTAGCAGGGAAAATTATTATCAGTAAAAAATATTTTTTTTGTTGTTTATTTGGTGGTTTAAAAAACAATGTTTACCTTTGCACCCGTTATGACGACAGTAGCTGCACATACCGACATAATTTTATCGCTAAATGTTATAAAATATTTGGCGATGTGGGATAATTTATTAACACACACACA
>JAIRMF010000117.1 GCA_031258895.1 Dysgonamonadaceae bacterium
CTTGAGAGACATATGTGCGCACTTGAACTGTTTATGTGCGCACTTGGGCGGCATATGTGCGCACTTGGGCAGCATATGTGCGCACTTGAACTGTTTATGTGCGCACTTGAATGAAGCAGGTTTAAAAAAAAACGCCCCGCCGGCAACCGGCAGAGCGCTAAAATCGTCCCAAAATAACAACGCGTCTTATATCCCCAAAGATTTTTTGACCGCCTCAAACTTCTTTTCGGCGGCAAGTTCGGCAGCGGCAAGCCCCTCCCGAGAATCTACCCTGCCGCGAACCTCAACGTAAAACTTGATCTTCGGCTCGGTGCCCGACGGACGGACAGATACCTTCGTGCCATCCTCAGAGAAATACTGCAAAACGTTCGAGGTGGTCGGCATGTCCAATGTGAAAGTCTCGTTTTCAATAAGGTCAAATGCAGTCAGTTTCTTGAAGTCGTAAACCAACACAACTTTCGACCCGGCAAGCTCCGAGATACCGTTTAAACGATAATTTTTCATCATAGACTCAATCTCTTCAGCACCCGAACGACCCTCTTTAATCACCGAAACCCCCCATTCCTTCGAAAAACCGTACTCTACATAAATATCCTGCAAAAGCCGATACAAAGTCCGACCGCCGTCAGCCGCCCAAGCCGCAATTTCAGACAGCAACATGCAGCCGGAAACAGCATCCTTGTCACGTACAAAATCCTCCACAAGAAAACCGTAACTCTCCTCGCCGCCGCCGATATATGTCTCCTTATCTTCCTTCTCACGAATGATCGCCGCAATCCACTTGAACCCAGTGTAACAGTTGTAAAGCTTAACTTTATGCCGATCGGCAATAGCTTTCACAAGCTCCGTCGAAACTATCGTCTTGACAACATACTCGCCCCCCTTCAACAAACCAAGTTCCTTCCGGCGGACAATAAGATAATAAAGGTAAATCAAAAGCGTCTGATTGCCGTTCAAAAGTACAAACCGTCCGTCGTCATCCTTAACCGCCAAGCCCACACGGTCAGCGTCCGGGTCGGAAGCCAGCACAATATCGGCGTCAGTCTCAACAGCCCTCTTAATAGCCATCTCAAAAGCCGCCGCCTCTTCGGGATTCGGCAGCGCAACGGTCGGAAAATCCCCGCTAACGACGTCCTGTTCGGGGACATGTATAACGTTCGTGAAACCAAGTGCAGACAAAGCCCTCGGAATCAAAGTAACGCCCGTGCCGTGTATAGGAGTGTAAACGATTTTTATGTCTCGCCGGCGCTCTATTGCATCCGGAGAAAGCGAAAGTGCCAGCAAATCGCCGATATATCTGTCATCCATCTCCTCATCGAGAAAATAAATCAGCTCCGGCTTACCGCAGAAGTTCACATCTCCAATCGAAGAAATATTATTCATCTCCGCAAAAATATTGCGGTCGTGCGGAGCGACAACCTGTGCGCCGTCATTCCAGTAAACTTTATACCCGTTATACTCCTTTGGATTGTGCGAGGCGGTAATCATAACCCCGGCCTGACAACCGAGACAGCGAACAGCGTAACTTACCTCCGGCGTCGGACGTAAGTCCGAAAAAAGAAACGTCTTTATGCCGTTGGCGGAAAAAATATCGGCCACCGCCTCGGCAAACATAACACTGTTGTTCCGGCAGTCGTACCCGACAACAACACTGATTTCCGAAAGAGACGAAAATTCCTTCAATAAATAATTAACTAATCCCTGCGTCGCAATACCGACCGTATAACGGTTCATCCGGTTAGACCCAACGCCCATCACGCCGCGCAAACCGCCCGTACCGAAGTCCAGATTCCTGTAAAAAGCGTCCGCAAGCTCCTCCGCTAAATCCTCAGAATCAAGAAGCGTCTGCACCCGACTGCGAGTCTCGTCGTCATAATCCTCCGAGAGCCACTTCTCAGCCCTGTTCCTTACCCTCTGCAATAAAATTTCGTCCGCCATAGCCTAATCGTTAACTGTAAACTTATATATTGTGGTCGTACGGTAAGTCTCGCCGGGATATATCTCCGTATTTGGGAAGTGGCGGATGTTAGGCGAGTTCGGAAAATGCTGAGTTTCCAAACACAAAGCCGCACGGCGCTCATACGAAATACCATTTTTACCGATGTTCGTTCCGTCCAAAAAATTACCGGAGTAAAATTGAATCCCCGGTTCGGTAGTGTAAACCTCCATCCCGATACCGGTCGAAGGACACGAAACCTTTGCAGCCAAAGTATTAATATTGCCCGAATTGTTAAGCACATAGTTGTGGTCGTACCCCTTACCGAACTTAATAGCCTCGAAAGAAACATCCTCAATGCGTTCCCCGATAACGGTCGGAGCAGTAAAGTCAAGCGGCGTACCCTTCACTTTATCTATCTTGCCGGTCGGGATGAGTTCGATGTTGGTCGGGGTGTAGGCGTCGGCATTAATATAGAGAATATGGTCGAGAATTGTGTTCTTCGGATCACCGGAGAGGTTAAAATACGAGTGATTGGTAAGGTTGCAAACAGAAGTTACGTTCGTCTCGGCCTTATAGTCGATCCTCAACTCATTATCTTTGGAAACGGAATAAGTAACCGTAACCAGCATCTCGCCCGGAAAACCCTCCTCCATATTCGCAGACTTATACTTACAGACAAGCGTATCGCCGCTCGGCTGCTCTATATTGAAATATCGGGCATGAAAGCCCCTCGGCCCCCCGTGTAGCGTGTTCTTTGCGTTATCGTTGGGACGAAGTTTGTTGTATGTAGCGTTGTTCCGGAGAGTCATCGTCGCATTCTCAATCCGGTTGCCGTACCGCCCGATTATTGCGCCGAAATTGGTGGAAACGGCATACCGCTCATAATCTTTTGCATTATCAAACCCAAGAACTACATCCCGAAAACCACCGTCTTTATCCGGTACCCATATCGACACTATCCTGCCCCCGATATTTGTCACCGCAACCTCCATCCCCAACTCATTCCTGATCGTATAGAGGCCCATAATACGACCGTCGTCGGACGTCGCTTGGAATTTTGCCGAGCTCAGTCTCGCCGACGCCGTAATCCGCGCGTCTTTTTTATCCCCGCAGGACACAATCATAAACGCCGCCATGATTAAAATAAAATTTACTGCTTTCATCATATAATAAAATTAATTAGTCTGACAAAGGTACTGTATTTTCAATTAAGTAAAAAATAAAAGAGTCCCGCCCGGTGCGGAAAACAGCAACTTAACCGTTCCACACTCGGCAAAACCCGGTAATATGGCGAAAATAACCCGAACCGCAGCAACAGCAGTCCCGACGTCGTTATAGTCAGGTGAATCGTTAATTACACTGCCGCGGCAAGAAAGAAAGTTTTGGACTTCTCTAACTTCGCCTGTGCATATTGCTTGTCAACGACAAGAACGCTGTTGCCGGAAGACGGATATTCGTACATGGCGTCAATCAAAATGTCCTCAGTAATCGAACGTAGCCCGCGAGCGCCAAGCTTATACTCAATAGCCTTGTCAACAATGTAGTCCAATGCATCGTCGGTTATCGTCAATTCGATCCTGTCCATCTCAAAAAGCTTCCTGTATTGCCTGACAATAGAATTCTTCGGCTCGGAAAGAATCCTGCGTAACGCATCCCTGTCCAAGGGCCGTAAATACGTCAAAACAGGAAGACGACCTATGATCTCCGGAATAAGACCAAATGACTTCAAATCCTGAGGCTGTATGTACTGTAACATGTCTGTGCGATCAATGTGGAGAGTGTTGCGTATCGCAGTGTAACCGACAACCTGAGTGTTCATCCGTTGCGAAATGTGCCGCTCTATACCGTCAAACGCACCCCCACAAATAAACAAAATGTTCTTAGTATCAACCGCAACAAGCTTCTGCTCAGGATGCTTGCGACCACCCTGAGGCGGTACGTTCACAATAGACCCCTCCAATAACTTTAATAAACCCTGCTGAACCCCCTCCCCACTTACATCACGGGTAATCGAAGGATTGTCCCCCTTACGAGCTATCTTGTCTATCTCATCTATGAAAACAATGCCACGCTCCGCCTGCTTGACGTCATAATCGGCAACCTGCAACAACCTGCTCAAAATGCTCTCAATGTCCTCCCCAACATAACCCGCCTCAGTCAAAACAGTGGCGTCAACAACCGCAAACGGAACATTCAGTAAACGTGCAATAGTCCTTGCCAATAACGTCTTGCCGGTACCCGTAGCGCCAACCATGATAATGTTGGACTTCTCAATCTCCACATCATCAGTCACGTTCTGCGTCAAACGTTTATAATGGTTGTACACCGACACCGACAGGTAACGTTTGGCGTCCTCCTGGCCGATAACATAACAGTCGAGAAACTCCTTTATCGCGCGAGGAGACGGTATATCCTTCATCGAAATGACTCCGGCAGCATTGCGCTCAAGACGTTTCGTCTCCAAAATAACATCATTAGCCCTGCATGCACAATCATCACAAATGAAAGCGTCAATGCCGCTCAACAATAACTTCACATCTCCACGACCGCGCCCGCAAAAATTGCACCTGTCCCCCTTAGCCATTAGTCTTCCTCGTCAAAACTTCATCAATCATCCCGTATTCCTTAGCCTCCTTCGCCGTCATCCAAAAATCACGGTCGCCATCCCTGACAACCTTCTCATAATCCTGCCCCGAATGCTCCGAAATAATCCCATAAATCTCCTCCTTGATCTTCATGATCTCACGAGCAGTAATCTCTATGTCGGACGCCTGACCCTGAACCCCTCCTAACGGCTGGTGAATCATCACACGCGAATGCGTCAAAGCCGTGCGCTTGCCCTTCGTCCCGGATACAAGCAAAACGGCAGCCATAGAGGCAGCCATACCGGTACATGCAGTGTGAATGTCGCTGCTGATATACTGCATAGTGTCATAAATGCCGTAACCGGCGTAAACAGACCCGCCAGGAGAATTGATGTAAAGGTAAATGTCCTTGCCACGATCCGACGAGTCCAGGTAAAGTAGCTGCGCCTGAATAACATTCGCCGTGTAATCGTCAATCTGAGTGCCAAGAAATATAATCCTGTCCATCATCAAACGCGAAAAAACATCCATCTGAGCAACATTCAACTGCCGCTCCTCAATTATCGTCGGCGATACATAACTGCTAATCACCGAAGAGTACCGGCTAAGCCCAAGAGAACCTATACCCATATGGCCGGTCGCATACTTCTCAAAATCATTCATCATAATAATAACTGTTAATATATTTTGTCCTACAAAATCATCTTCTCTATCGGAATAACCAAAATACCCTCAGCCCCCATAGCCTTCAAACGACCTATCACCGACCAAAAACTGCTGTCATCAATCACAGAATGTACCGAACTCCAACCACTCTGAGCCAAAGGCAACACAGTCGGACTCCGCATCCCAGGCAAAATCCCAAAAATGTCTCCAAGCCTCTCGTTCGGCGCATTCAATAAAATATACTTCTTGTTCTCCGCCGCTCGTACCGCATCAATGCGGAAAACGAGCTCGTCCAAAATGCCCCTCTTAACACCATGCAAACCACCATTAGCAATGAGTAACGCCTCCGAACGCATGACAACTTCAACCTCACGCAAGTGATTAACAGCAAGAGTATTGCCGGAACTTACTATATCAAATATAGCGTCCGCAAGACCTATGCCGGGGGCAATCTCAACAGAACCGCTGATAACATGAACATCTGCGCAAATAGAATTCTCTTCCAAAAACCTCGTAAGAATCCCCGGATACGACGTCGCTACCTTCTTCCCCTCAAACCAACTGACGCCATAATAATCTATCTCCTTGGGAACAGCAAGCGATAAACGACACCGACTAAAACCCAAACGCTTGACCGTCTCAACTTCCTGCCTACTCTCCACAAGCTCATTCTCCCCAATAATGCCCGCGTCGGCAACCCCATCAGCAACCGCCTTCGGAATGTCATCATCGCGCAAAAACAAAACCTCAACAGGGAAAGACTTCGCACCCACAAGCAGAGTCCGCCTTGACGAAGAAAGCTTAATCCCCGCCTCCTCCAACAAAACCATACACTCATCGAAAAGACGCCCTTTCGACTGTATCGCAACCCTTAATAGCATAGTGATAAAAATTTAGAGACGCAAAATTACAAACAATAATCGAATAAGGCAAACGAAAGTCCTACTCCTTAGCCCCTGTGAATACGAAACAGGAAAGACGATACCCGTCGTTCGGTATAGTAAACCGAATGTCGGGTCGACCTAAAATGGCCTAAAATTAAATTTGAAGATGGAAAAATAACCGCAATCCAATTAACCTCTGTCTGTCAGAATAGTCTCATATAGCAAAATTACCTGCTCGGCTTTACGTTCCCAAGATAACTCCTCCTGCCTCCTCAAAGAGTTAATAGACATGGTTTTCAATATACTGCGATTGTGGTAAAGGTATTGTATTTGTTCAGCAAAATCCGCTACCGACTGCTTAGGATTACTAATACCGATCTTTATCCCAATACTCCCGTCAACAACATGTCCCATGCCGTTGATGTCAAAGCATAGTATCGGCGTGCAACACGATATGGCCTCGAGAACAACAGTGGATGTGTCCTCGCTCACACTGGTGAAAAAAAATAATTGCGAGCGTTGCATCTCCTGCATAACCTCATGATGTGGGCGGTTACCGTGCCACACAACCTGACCGTCAATGTTCAACTCCCTTGCAAGGCGTTGTACGGCAACTATCTGTCGTTTGTTCCCCGAACCAAAGACGTCAAGTACAATATTGTCGTTGCCTGTGGCCGCAATCGCCCTCAATGCCAAAGGTAATTGTTTGCGGAAATCGAATTTGCCGGCCCAGAGGATATGAAAACACGGATCGTGGAAACGGTCTGCGTCATTGTCTCTATTGATAAAGCATCCTGTCTCGGGAATAGTTACGGATTCAGCTTTATGGTATTCCTTTATCGCTCGATAAGTGTCAGGAATCGCACTGATAAGTAACGCCGCGCTTCCGAGTGCCATACAGACGCGTCGATCAAAACGTAGCTGTAAAGAATTTAGCATGTTCTTCAACCGGTAAAAGACCTGCTGTTCAAGTCTCGCGCCTTGCAGGTAGGCTACAGGAAACATCTTTATGCCTCCGATCGGTCCCCAGACAAAGGGTATATCTTTGATTTTCCAGAGATAGCCCGGTTCTCGAAAACCTATCATATTTAGCTGGTGAATAATGTCTATCCGGTTAGACGCAACAATTTTGCAGGCAATGGTGAGAGTTTTTTGCTGCCATTTCCGGTAGTAACGATAGAAGCGCCAGTCTCCTTGATTCCAACACATACGCCTGACTTTATCGGAAACAGGATTGTAATGGAAGTGCATGTTCTTCCCCTCAGGCAAAGAGAGTAGCGCGGCCTCTATCTGACTCTTAAATTCGCCTTCGGTAATGATGTGCAATTTACACCGGCGGGCAAGATACCGACACCAATTCCATGCCATCCCCGGTTCGCTCCCTGTGTCGGGAGAACAAGCGTATGCGTTAACCAGTATTGTCAGCATGTTATTACGTTATTTATTGTGATACGGTTGCATATATTTCATCTAACTGGGCGACGATTGTGTCAACGCTGAAAACAGTCCGTGCGAGCTTTTTTGATTCCGCAGAAAGGCTTGCTCTTGCAGATTCGTTCTCGATGAGTTGTTGAAGCAGAGTGGCCAGATGCTCAATATCGCCAGGATTGAATATCATTGCATTGCGTCCGTCACTTAATATGTCGGGCAACCCGCCAACCGGAGTTGTTATAACCGGTAATCCGTAAGCTAACGCTTCCAATACTGCCATCGGGAATCCTTCTTCGTAACTCGGGAAACAAAAAATAGTGGCCGTACGGAATAGCTCTTCTTTCGTTTCGCCTTCAACCCAGCCGCTAAATTCGACTTGGGTGTTTATATTTAATTGTTTGGCAAGGATTTGTCCGCGTTTGATTTCTCCTTGACCGGCAAGTGTGACTTTCCAATCAGGGTATTGTGCCGCTATACGGGCAAATGCACGGAGAAGATCGTGATAGCCTTTGTGTTCGAGAATTGTCCCGACAAAGAGTACGGTTGTGGTCTTTGTCGCCGGCGGATTTTTGATTACGGGGCACGGATTGTACAGCACTCGGATGTTGTTTTGCTCCCCGATGATGTTTTCTATGGTCCGTTTTACCGATTTAGACAGAACAAGAACTATATCTGATTTCGTAATCATGTCACGGTAAATAAACGACCATTGGCGCTGTATCTGGTCGCCACAATGCAACTGAATAATGATTCTTTTCCGGAACAGTCTTGCTAACAGAAAGAAAATGTATTTTCTCCTTGCTGATTTTATCGTTGCCGGATGAATATGAACAATGTTATAGAACGGTAGGAGCGCGGAGAACTGTATCAACGCTATAAAAACATAGAAAATTTTGGTTAACCATCCGCCGAACCGATGTGTCTCTATCCATCTACAGTGGTATTTCTTCCACTGTCTACCTGTTTCCATCGCTTTTATTACAGAGGCGATACCGCCGTGAGTTTTGCGCGAGGTGGCGACAACAAGTACTTTGTTTTGTTTATTGCTCATGGATCATCAACGAGTTATCTTTTCGAATAGTTTGTTTCACAGTAATTAAAAGCGTCCTTAATTACTTGCTATATGATTGGATATACAGAGATGCTGTATCAACTATATTGAAATTTTTAATGACATGCTGAAAAGCGTTATCGGAAATAATGTTTAGTTTTTCTCTCTGTAATATGATTTGTCTGATTTGCTCGCAACAGTGTTCCGCATCTCCTTTTCGAAACCAAAATCCGTATTCTCCGTTTTCAATAATTTCCATAGGACCGTCATTTGCGGATACAAGAACAGGAACCCTCGCCGCCATAGCTTCCGCTACGGTTAATCCGAATCCTTCATATATGGATGGCTGTATAAGTAAGTCGTAATTATGTAGATTATTGTAAATATCTTCCCGTCGTTTTTCACCTGTAAAGGTTACAAACTTTTCAAGATTATATTGTTTTATCAATTCTTTCAGGTAGTATTCCGAACTGCCGGCCCCAATAAAATCCAATGAAAAAGAGTCTATTTCGTATTTATCAACGAGTAAAGCAATGGCTTTTAGTAAAATGTCTTGCCCTTTTTTAAGATGCTCCAGCCTGCTGACTTGTACCATCCGGAAAATGCCTGTTGGTTTTTCTGTTTTTATTTTGATTTTGCTCAAATCAATACCGTTATAAATCAAAACAGATTCAAGATTGGTTCTGTCAAAAATATCTTTTTGTACAGCTTTTGATATAGCTAATATTTTGTCATATTTCCTGAGGTGATTAGAAAGAATGCCAACATCATGGATGGTCAATACTTTCCGGTATAATGAAGGACGTGTGAGTATCCTAATTCCATTATGGTTGTGAAAATGAATAACATCCGGATTATACTTCCGAATAGTCCGATTTGCTTCCATCACTTTCAACAAATTGAAACTTCCTTTTTTTCTCTTAAGGAGGGATATAGGAATATCGGGATTGATTTTTGCCAATAAATCAGGATTATACTCATCGTTTATAATAAACAGAGCAACAGTCTGCGATTTGACTTGTTCATTCAAAGTGTCGACGAGCAGATTTTCGGCACCGCCTATATTTAGAGAAAAAATGATATGTAATATTCTCATTTTGCTAATAAAATTATTGTACCGACTATAACTTCTACTTTAGTTGGCCTAAGAGATTGAGGATAAACTTCATTTACAGAGAATGTGCTTAATATATGCAATTGGTAGAGCTATGACGCCCCATTTATGTGATAAGTCTTTATAGGCATGATTGAATCCAATATTTCTTGCAAGAAGAAAGTGTCGCCAATATCGGGCATAGGCGTTTAATTTTTGGCAAAAACTAGCTTGTTCCATAGAGGCAAGCAAATTGCAGCATACCATTTCTCCACGGGAAGAGTGATAAATTCCAACGTTTGACCGACCGGTAGGAAGATATTCGCAGTAATAGACAGGCTCCTTGTTAGCGATGAATAATGCATCATGTTCTTTTGCCAACATTAGCCATACATACCAATCCAAACAATTATTTTCATTTTCAAAAGTAGGTATAGGGCAATATTTTCGAAAATGACTTGTTTTTACTACTTCCGCCCTATCTCCAATTATTTTATATACCGTTCGATATGTACAATAATCCGTTATAATATTATCAGGATTTTTTTGTGTGCCAATGGGTTTTCCTCCGTGGTTGTGCCTTAGGAAAGTGACCCCGCATAATTTTTCATTGTCTTTAATTTGCGGATAATATTGATTGATCATTTCTATAGCATTATCACCTAAAAAGTCATCATGATCAACCATAAACCATAATTCGCCCATGGCCAATGGTATGGCCAAATTTATGGCTGTCGTTTTTCCTCCATTCGCTTTTTTATAGTAACGTAATTGAAAATCAGCCTCTTTCTGCATTTCTTGCACTAAGTCATCAGTATTGTCCGGTGAACCATCATTTACCAAAATCCATTCAAAATTTTTGTTGGTTTGCCTCATGAGGCTGGCAAACAACGTTGGCAAAAACTGTTCTCCTTTGTAGGTTGCAGTGAAGATTGTAGTCAACATATTTTTTTAGAACAAATGAAAATCGCGCTGCTGGATACTCTATTATTACGTATATACGGGAAAATTTGAGGGAAATCAGGATATGGATACAAACAAGGCATAATTATCCTATTTATTTCGAAATACTGCTTCACCAATTTCTCCCAGTTTTTTACTCTAAAAGCAAAAATTTCTCCTACTACAGTTGCATTTTGAGAACCATGTGCATTAGGAAGAAAGATATGTCTGAAATTCTTAAGTGTGAACTCTTTCATAAGGAACCGGGCAATTCTCCTGTGTGTCAGAAAAATATATTGACTGATAAGACTGACAAAAGCCATCAACCCGGTAGGTACAATGATAATGGCTAGCCCATCCTTGGCTAAAACACGGGACATCTCAGACAGCCCTTTTTTTATATCCTGAAAATGCTCCAATGAATGAGAGGCGTACACAACTTGAAAAAAATGATCAGGAAAATGAATTTGTTCGGCATATCCTTGCTGTATTTTGTTAGTTACTTTTTCCAAGTGTGGATCAACCACTCCATGTTCATTGAAGCAAGGCTCAATTCCATGAACTTCAAAACCCAATGATTCTGCCTTGTACATGGCATAACCTGTTCCAGCTCCGATATCTAAAAAGTTTCCCTTGACTTTTTTTAATTGATCTTCGATGGATTTCCATTCCATATCTCGGATGTTCTTTTGCCGTCGATTAACTTTCTGATTTTTCATTGATTTCATTTCTAAAGAGATTTTTATTATTTGCTTTATGAGCTTAAAAGCGGAACAAAATGCTGCAATACTCAACCCCTTCATTTTGTATCCAAAACTGAATGGTGTCGGTTCGGTTAAATCATACCATTCGTCGAAAAACAACAGTTTATTTTGTTTGTATTGTTTTTTTGAACGCTTCAACTCTGAGAAGTTCAGATGCTGGTAAGCGCCATACCGCAAATAAATGATATTTCTCTCCATATCCGACAAACCATTGGCACTCAGTTTATGCGGTTGATCTTCCAGATAAATTCCAAGAAGGCTATCCGTTTTCACGAAAGGGTAATGAAGAGCAGCTCGTATCTGAAAATCAAAATCGGCAACACATTTTAACTGTTCATCGTAGTAGCCGATTGTTTCATGGATGGATTTCCTCCACATCTGGAAGCAGGAAATATGATATTGTTTGAAAAAATCTTTGTTATGGTTGTCCACAGGACTGTCAGTACGAAACCCGCTACACTCTCCATAATTTTTGGACACCCAAATGTCGCCGTACGCAATAGCGGCTTCCGGATTTTTATCCAGTATTTCGGCCTGTTTTAAAACACTCTTGGGGAAACGTACATCGTCCACATTCCAGACAGTAACATACTCGCCTTTCGCTAAGCGGATACCGCGATTCCATGTCCGGTATAGAGATTCCCTCTCAGGAATTACGATATGCGTTGCATAATCCTTCCCAGACAGAAAACCATTGATGATTTCAAGTTCGGTTTTTTTAGGTGCATTGTGCAGAAGAAGTACCTCGATGATGTCTTTTCCTTCTATCCGCTCAAGCGCCGCCAGATAATTCGGCAGAAACGCTTCACAGTTATAGAGTGAAGTCAATACTGATATTTTTATTTTTCTATTCATCGTCGATCGTGTTCTGAGGTATTTTTTTCTCTTTACAGACAATGTGATATGCGACTACGGGCATAAGGAAAGTTATAGGTTGCATCAAGTTCCCTGAGAAAAACGACGAGCCAAAGACCAGCACCAGATATGAAAAAGATGCAACTGCCAGATTATTTCCCCTCCTTTTATAAAAAAATACCATCAGAACGATTATAGGCAACAGAATTACAAATGTACCGAGATAACCAAAACGTATAGAAAGCACAGAATATGAAATATCGGCAGAATCCAACTGTACTGTCTCGCCAGTAGCGTCCCCTGCAAGGCCGACATTAAATCCGAAAAGCGACTGCGTTTTTTTTGAATCTTCCGTCATAAGCCCTGCTCCGATTATCATTGCCCGCGGGTGTTCCTGTAAATATATGGTACGCTCCAGAAGATGCGCCATTCGGAAAGTAAATGTTCCTTCCTGCATAACGGACGACAGGTCAGTATCTATATCCATAAAATTTCCCGCTAACACATTCTTGATGTCAGTATAAGTTCGGGAATGAACAAAACGGTAACCGAAAAACACTGTTGCCATCAACAATAGAGAGCCTGACACTGTCAAAACGGTTATTCTTTTCAGGCGGGGTAACCGTATCAGCCATACGATCCCGATCGCGATTAAAAAAAATCCTGTCAGGTTGCGATGAAAGGCAAGCACTAATGCTAGGACGGTAATAAAGATCGTTAAAACCCGTAACCCACCTTTCCATGGATTGCAATATATTGCAAAAAAAGTAAAGAAATAAAGCATGTCCGGATGATTGTAGTAACGGCGCAGCTTCATTCCAAACAACTCTGCCTTCGAGACAAATGTTTTATTGAGGATATCAGTTTCAAAAAACAGCTGTAAAATATACAATATGGAAGTGAAAAGGGTTATAATAAAAAGGCCTTTCAAAAGATTATTTAGCTGTTCGTGGTTCAGGTTGCGGAAAATGAACCATGCCGCCCAGAAAAACAGATAACGTGAAGAACGGATAATTTCCGACAAACTTATTCCAAGTACAAATTTGCTATACGCCATACATACGACGAGGAATATTGCGAGCGGCAGCAGGAATTTTGTCATACTGTCCGGTTTCATGAAGTCTTTGATGAAGATACTGTCTATGATCAAAATTCCCAGCATAATCAAGAATGCAAAGTCGATGCCTTTGGAAATGAATATGAACCGTGTTACTTCTTCCGGCACAAGGTTAAACCCTGATGTGATAAAAAAGAAAAACAAAAACATCGCCGACATTTTGTATCCGAAGACGTGAAGCACGATTGCCATTATAACCAATGCAATAAATATCATGACCGCATATCTTAAATTAAATTGGCATTTCTTCCCGAAAACATATAGAATGCATACAAAACTTTCTCCCCTTCAAAAAAACCTCAAATGGACAGCCAAACTTTCGGAGACTTTTCCTAGCTCCAAGTATGACCTGCCGTAAATGAGATGATAATTATTCATTTTCAATCTGTAAAAGGTGGCTTGATTACATTATTCATCCCAGATGCCGATTGCTTTTCTGTTGATTAATCGGTTAAGCTGTATGGGTGCCCATATCATACGTGGAATGTATATCAGGCTTGGCGCAAGCACGATGCCAATCGCTCCCAATATTTTATTCAGCAGAAATGCAGTGGGAATCAGCAGTATCATTTCCAGAACAGCGCTGTAGACCTGGATTTTTATTTTTCCCGTTCCGTTAAGCGGATAAATGTACATGGTTGTCCAGCAGAGGACGCAGACATGCAAGCAGACAGCGGCCGACATGAAAAATGTAATATCGAGCATCTGTCCTTCTTTCATCCAGTGATTTACCCACAGGTAATAAATTCCGGGAGACAGTACCAGCAGTACAAGCTGGATAACAAGGAACGTTAAGAATGTCTTGTTGAGATACGATACGGATTTCTTCATCCATTCGAAGTCTCCCTTGGCATAAGCATCGGTAAACGAACTCCAGTAAGGTATGATAATGATACCAACGATATTAAAGAATACGGCGAACAGCCGAAAAGAGGTATTGTAGTTAGTTACTTCTACCGGACTGGTCATTCTTTGTATTAAAAAGGGTATTGTTTGCAAAACCATGAATGCTGCACTAGTGGTGATGAAAAACTTGACCCCGAGTTTCATCATATTTCTACACAGGTGAAAATCAACGAGATGAAACGACGGCTTCCATTTTTTGTAGCGGTTATTGAAAAGATAGACAGAGGCAATGATATAAACAACAACAGGTGTGAATCCACTTACGAATCCGAGATATATCAGTGATGGTTCGGTTGTCTTTGCAAGAACACAAATACCAGCTAAAGTCAGCAATTGTCCGATCATATCAAGAAATGCCGCAATAGCTGGTCGCTGGTCGGCCATAACAATGAATTTCAGCAGATTTAGTACAAAAGTAAAGCAGAATGCTCCCACAAAAATCCATATAAGCCCTGTTATTTCGTTGTTATATTCGGGAATGTCGTTTTTCAATATTGCCGGCCAATCGAGATGAGGATTTAACAGGCAAAAGAGCATAAAAACGGTAATGCAAATAAGGCATACTATTGCATAGGTTGAACTTATGTATTTTCTTGCCAGCAGGTTATTTCCGGCGGCTTTAGCTTCCGCCAGACGGTTTTTCATTCCATTGCCGAATCCGATATCAAACAGAGTTAACCATAATACCATGGAATAGAGCGTAAGCCAAAGCCCGTTCCGTTCGGGATTGGCATAATTGATCGTAACAGGAATCATTATCACGGAGGTAATAATGGTAACACCCTTTATAAGAAGGGAGGTCGCAATGTTTTTCCTGGCAAGGACTGTTCGTTCATGTCCTTCGTTGAAATAACTCCATATCTTTTCCCTAATTTTACAAATCATCCTTTTTTCTGTTTCTGAAATAATGCATAATGTGCGGCGCAGCATAAATTGCTCCAAGCGGCAGAACAAAACCGCCAAAGAACATAATGATTAATGCTATCTTTTTGAAATCGGGAGAAACTGGCTTATTTATTACGTAGGGGTTGTCTATTATTTTTAGTTTCGGCATCAGGGAAACAGCTTTTATCATAGTTTCTTCGCGCTTTTCCACAAGAAATATATAAATCGCCTGCTGGAGTTCCTGTTCGCGTTTCAGATTTACAAATTCTTTTTCTACGGCGGGCACATTACTAATTTTTGATAATATTTCTTTTTCTTTTGCTTTCAATTCGTTAAGCGATATAATCATCCCTTTTTTTATATTGGTGAGCGACTGGAGAAGGTTTTTTCTCTGGTATTCAATTTGCTCGTTCATTGATTCAAGTGTGCTTGTTGTAACTTTAGCACTTCTGGATAGTTCGTTACGGATGAGCAATTCTTCGTTGTATTTCACGACTACTTCGGCCAACGCAGGGTCAAGTGTTACAGCACTAAAGGGCATTAATTCATATTTTTTATCTTCATCTTTTACAAAATCGTGGATTATATCCACAAGTTTCAATTGCGTTTCCGCTTCAATTAGTTTTCCCTGTAATTCGGCGTTGACTTCCATATAGAATGTAACATCAGCTTCTATATCCGTCAGTTGATTTTTACCCTTAAAAGACTGTATCCTCGCATCTGCAAGCTCAAGGTCGGTTTTGACTAAATTTAGCCGGTCATTAATAAATTGAATTGTTTTGTCCGTTACCATTGCTTTGTCTTCACGCCAGGTTTCGTTATAGACGGAGATAATTTCTCGGAGTATTTTTTTTGCAAACTGTGTATTTTTGTGGAGCATGCTAAGGTTGATAATATCGGAGTTCTTTTTCTCAAAAATTATATCAAGGTTTTCCATATATACTTGGGCCATGAAATCGTACGATGTGAAAAGTATTTCCAGATTTATTGACCTGTTATAACGCGGGAAATAAGGTGATAACGAAAAAGTGAACTCTCCAAGTGGTGTTTCAAGTATTGCAGGAAAAGACTTTATTTCATATTTGCCGATAGTTTGCTTATTGAATTCCATTTTTACTTTCGCGTTTTCACCGCTAATTTCTATCGCAAACTCGATAATAGACGATAAAGTATCGGCAATTGAAGGGTCAACCGACAACATGACGGGCGATTGTTCATAAAGATCTTTCTTTATTAAGCCGAGAGATTTTGACTGATAATATACTTTGTTAAGTTCAAGATTCTTCACTGTTTTTTTTATGAATCCGTGAGATGACATCTTATTGGTTTCGTCTTCTACATTCTGTTTCCCGCCTCCTACGCCAAATGCACTCATCAACGATTGTGACTGAGAAATACCTTTCCCCGACAGGATATCATCATCCGACAGGCTCACTTTCGCTGATATATCCCAGACTGGTTCTGTGGTCTTGTAATAAACCAGACCCAAGACAAGGCAAATTGTGAAAATACCTATAAACCAATACCAGTTTCTCAAACAAAGTTGCAGAAACTCTATTAATTTTTCTTTTTCACTTTTTTCTTTATTCATAATAATTTATTGAGTTATTGTTGTGATAATTCGTCACCTATTTGCCTGAATTAATCGCAACGATTATCAGTGAAGTAAGTGTCGATATGGTTCCTATGATTGTAGAGATTACCGACAGTTTGTAGTTGTCGGCAACTCCGTATTGGGAGTTTTTCTTGCGAGCCCTGTTTGGGTCAACGACGATGATATCCTTTTCTTTCAGATAGAAGTAGGGAGAAATAAAAACGTCGGTTGAGGTTAGGTCGAGAATTGCAGAGGAAATTTTCCCTTCTTCCTCTCTCAGCAGCTTGACGCGCTTCCGGTCTCCAAATTCGTTGATATCGCCTGCATCTGCTATTGCATCAAGGATAGAATAATGATATTTATCAACAACGGTAAGCGCTCCCGGCTGATTTACTTCCCCGAAAACTTTGATGCTGTCCATCACGATATATACTTTGACAACAGGGTCGGATAATTTTTGTTTAAGGCTGTCTATGAGTATGGATTCCACTTCAAAGCATGTCAATCCTTGAACTTTAAATTTTCCTAATACAGGGTAGTTGATTTCTCCGTTTTCGTCAACACGATACCTTTGAAAGGTCATCTCATTGGAAACTCGCATTGTCTGTGGGTCAAGCGAAGTGAGAGGCAAGAGGTTGAACTGTTCTTTCAACTGATAATCCATCGTGCTGGCGGAAGAAACTATGATGTTCAGTGAACTTTCGGGACGAATGGTTATATTGTAATTTGTCCGGTTTATTTCGCTACCGGAAAGCACTTTCCCTTTGTTCAGATCATGGAACATGATGATGTCATCAGGTACCGATTTGCAAGAGAACAGCAGAATTAGAACAGCGAACTTCAGTAGATTTTTTAATTTGAGCATATTGTATTTCTTTCTTTGTTAATATTAACATTCCTTATAACGACGAAAAATGTCTATTATTGTATCGGTAAAATAATATTTTTAGCCTCTTCACAGGTATTTCATATTTATCAAAGCAATCGATAATTTGTTGTCAGTACGCGAAATTCAGTACGTCGATTGATTTGATCTGCTATTTCCTGCTGTTCAGGAGTTAGAGTGGAAATAAATTCTTCGTTTAAGACCTGTCCTTCAGGGAGGAAATCAAATTGTCGAGCATAATATTTTGAAACGGTTTTCGGTACCATTTTTCCATAACCTGCCGAAGTGAGGCGTTCCGGTTCTATACCGGAATTTATAAGATAATGTACTACCGACTGTGCGCGGCGTTGTGAGAGGTTTACGTTATATGTTTCCGAGCCTTTGCGGTCGGTATGTGCCGAAAGTTCTATGGTTACATTGGGATTATCTTCGAGCATGGCTATGATTTCGTCGAGAGCTTCTTTCGATTCAGGACGCAGAGTGGCGCGATCAAAGTCGTAGAAGATGTTTTCTATCACAACGGGTTTAGATATGGAAGGGAGATAGAAGTCAACATAAAACGTTTCAGTACGTTCCATGTCCGGAATTGTAATTGTCTGCTTCTGGTTCAAATGATCCGGCGCGCTACCGAGCATCACATATTCCATGTCCTTCACCGCTTCCGCCTGCCATGTACCGTCAATACGAGTAATTATTTTGCGGTTTGTCCCGTCTTTTCCCACTATACGAACGGAAGCGCCTTCGATCGCTTCTTCGTCACGATCGAGTACCCAGCCTTCGAGCTTTATTGTATATCCGGGATATTCAAAGCGGTAAATATGGTCGGCGCCACGCGAATCGTTACGATTAGAGCAAAAATATCCACAATTTTTATTCGGCTCGAAAGTAATCCCAAAATCATCCGCATTGCTGTTAATAGGCGATTTCAGATTTTCCACCGTCCAACCTTCTTTGGAAAGTGTAGCGTGGAAAATGTCCAGTCCTCCTATTCCTGCGTGTCCGTCTGATGAAAAGTACAGCGTACTGTCATCGCGAAAAAACGGAAACATTTCGTCACCGGCAGTATTTATGGTTGTGCCGAGGTTTTCGGGATATGATTTTCCTATTTCTTCTATTTTTATCCGCCAGATATCCTTGCCTCCGTAACCACCGGCAACGTCGGAAACGAAGTATAGATAACCATCCATACCGATGGCAGGGTGTGCCGCCATGCTCAATGTGTCCTCGAAAATAACGACACGTTCTCCTGCTCCCCAGTTTGCACCGGAACGCAGGGAGCGATAAATATCGGCCGTTTTCGGTATTCCGTCTTCCATAGGACAGAAAGTGTAATAGAGCGCGGAGCCGTCTGCCGTCAGGCTGGCGGCTCCTTCGTCATATTCGGTATTTATTTCGCTGTCGATATGTTCGGGTTTCATCCAGACGCCTTTTCCGTCCTGTTTGATGGTATAAAAATCGTTGTTGCGAATGCCTGTAACTGGGCTTTTGATACTGTCACCAACAACTCCTTTACGAGAGGTGGAAAAGACAATTTGGTCTGCCTTATCGCCGATGATTACCGGAGAAAATTCGCCGTCGCGGGTGGAAACTATGTCGAATTTACTGATTTTACAGTTTGTGGGCATTTCTTTCCACATCTGCGCCGAATCGCAACCGATAATTCCGTTCCGTGCCAATCGGCTATCGGGAACATAGTTAAGAAATTCTCTGTATCTCTTCCCCGCTTCGGCGTATTTACCCAACCGGTGCAGCATTTTTGCGGAATAGAGGATGGATGAACTATCGACATACTCATATCTTATGGCATTGTTGTAAGCGTTCAGCGCTTTTTGCGTTGCACCGTATTTGCGGTAACATTCTGCCAGATGGAAGGCGACGCTACCTCTCAGGTAAGTATTTTTGGAAGGGGTTTTCGCGTAGACTTTCCGGTAAATTTTTGCCGCATCGAAATACTCTCCGCGTTCTTCCCCTGCAATGGCCTCGCTCAACTTTGCGGTTTTACAACTTCCCAAAGTCAGCAAAACAGCGGCAACCATCATCAGGCCGGTTTGTTTTTTAATTGTGATACGGACGGTATACATTGCTTGGAACGAAATCAATCTTTTTATTAAACTCAATTTCAATAGAAATATTGTTGCTCTGTTTTGGACGCAGATATTTCCAATGGGTCGGATTGCTTCGTTCAATTTTATAATTAAAATTCAAATTGGCCTTGAAAGCTGTTGTTGGGGTTGATAAGGAGTAATGAATTATTTTTTCGCCGCTCGCAGTCTGATATTTGTAAATGCACGTTTGGTGTGCAAAGGGAAGTCGCTTTGAAAGATCCAACCGAAATAGCCGCAATCTTCACGAAGTACCTCTTCTGCGATTCGTCCTTTGTATTTTCCGAAGTTGATGACTTCCTGTCCTTTTTCGTTATATATGAGCCGCCCTGAAAAGTCAACATTATTCCCGAAGCTTGAATACTCCGACAGGTATTTGACGTCATTTTTCAAGTCGGGATAACGATCAAGCTGAGCCTGCAGGATTTCGTACGTTGCGTTTATGTCGGCCGCCGAACTGTGTGCGTTTTCCAGGTCTTTGTTGCAATAGAACTTGTAGGCGGCGGACAGTGTTCGCTGTTCTTTTTTGTGGAAGATCGTTTGTACGTCGACGAATTTACATTTCATAAGGTCGATATCGACCTCGGCGCGGAGGAATTCTTCTGCCAGCAGAGGGATATCGAATCGGTTGCTGTTGTAACCGGCCAGGTCGCAACCTTCAATCTGTGAGGCGAGCGATTTGGCGATACCCTTGAATGTAGGGGCGTTTTTGACGTCTTCGTCGGAAATTCCGTGTATTTCGGTTACCTCTGGAGGGATAGGGATTTCGGGATTAATTCTGTACGAGCGGGATTCTTCTTTGCCGTTTGGCCACACTTTGAGGTATGACAACTCCACAATCCTGTCCGATACGATATTTACTCCTGTTGTTTCCAGGTCGAAGAAAACGATGGGATTTTTGAGTGCTAATTTCACGATTTTAAGGGATTATTCGTTCAACATCATCGGCATAAGTAACATGAGCAGTTCTTCGTCGGCCTCATTTTCGTCGGGCAATATGAGTCCTGGGCGGGCGGGGTCGGCAAGTTCGAGGACAACTTCCGATGCGGGAATGTTGCTCAATATATCTATGAGGTAACTTCCTTTGAAACCGATTGCGATTCTCTCGCCGTCGTAAACACAAGCCACCTCTTCCTCGGCTGAAGTGGAATAATCGACGTCCTGGGCCGAGATTTGGATGCGGCTTCCTTCGATAAGGAGTTTAACCAAACTGCTGGCGGGGTTTGCGAAAACCGATACGCGTTTCATTGCGTTGAGCAGCAAGAGGCGATCGGCTGTAACTTTAAGCGGATTGTTTGTCGGGATGACGCTGTTGTAGTTTGGGTATCGGCCTTCGATCAGGCGGGAGATTATTGTTGTCTGTTCTAATTTGAAATAGGAGTTATTGTCGTCGAAGCTGACGGTTATGTCTCCGTTTTCTTTTGGGAGGATTGTTTTCAGGAAGTTTGCGGGTTTTTTTGGCAGGATGAAGGCGTTTTTCTCGTTTCCTTTGACGACCAGATTTTTGAATCTGACTAATTTGTGTCCGTCGGAGGCGACGAAGGTGATATTGTCTTCGGTGATGTCGAACAGTATGCCGTTCATTACCGGTCTGAGTTCATCTTCTGCGGTTGCGAAGAGAGTGCGGCTGATTCCGGTGGCTAAGTTTTCGGCCGAGATGTTGATGGTTGTCGCGTTTTCGGCGAGAGGTTTGGCGTGCGGGTATTCTGCTCCGTTTTTTGCGGTGAAGTTGTATTTGCCGTTTTGGTAGAGTATGACCAGTTCGAGGTTTTGGTCGTTAATTTTGAAAGTCACCGGTTGTTCGGGCAATTCTTTGAGTGCATCGAGGATATTTTTGGAAGGTACGGCAAAGAGGCCTTCTCCTTCCACGTCTTGCACTTGGATTGAGGTTGTTACTCTCACTTCGCCGTCGGAGGCGGTGATGGTGAGTTTGTTTTCTTCGAGTTGGAAGAGGAAGCAATCGCGGATAGGGATATCGTTTTTTGATGCGATCACTCTGCCGATTGTGTGCAGGTTGCTGGACAGGTAGGTACTTGAGACAACGAATTTCATAGCTGTAAAATTTTATTAGTTTAACTTTGGAGTGCAAATGTAGGCAATTTTTTTCAATCTCCAAACAATGTTGTGTGAATTTCACGTAAAGGTGTAACGGACGCATGTTTATTTGGGTAGTATTTTTCGTACCTTTGTCCGGCATTTGGATGTAATTATGAAACGTACGAATAAGACTGCAAACCGATTTGATGAGTTGTTGCTTTGGCGCGAGAAGCACGTCAAGGAACGCTACTTCATTATTTTCCTCAGTTTTCTGATCGGTATTGCTACCGCGGTTGCCGCCTGGCTTCTCAAGGTCACCATACACTTGTTCCAGACAACTCTCACAAAACAGGCTACGGCAGACGAAACAAATTACCTGTTCCTTCTCTATCCGGTCGTTGGGATATTGCTCTCCGGCCTTTTCGTAAAATTCGTCGTCAGGGACGATATAAGCCACGGGGTGACGAGAATCTTGTACGCCATATCGCAACGAAAAAGCAGAATAAAGAAACATAACATGTGGTCGTCCATGATTGCCGGCGCTATAACCATCGGATTTGGGGGCTCTGTCGGGGCCGAGGCGCCTATTGTGCTGACCGGCTCTGCTATCGGCTCAAACTTGGGGAAGCTGTTTAAAATGGAACACAGGACATTGATGTTGATGGTTGGTTGCGGGGCTGCCGGCGCGATAGCGGGCATCTTCAAAGCCCCAATCGCAGGACTTTTGTTCACGATAGAGGTGCTGATGCTTGACCTTACGACAGCTTCTGTTTTGCCGTTGCTGACGACTTCGATTACTGCCGCTACCGTGTCTTGTATTTTGACAGGGCCGGACGCAATGTTCAAATTCCAGCAGACTGAGGTATTTGCTTTCGGCAGAATCCCGTATGTGATCGGATTAGGCGTTGCATGTGGTTTGATTGCACTGTATTTCACCCGCACTTCCATCTGGCTTGAGGGCATTTTCCGGCGGTTTGGGTCGGGCTGGAAGAGATTTTTTGCGGGGGCGGCGATTTTGAGCGTATTGATTTTTCTTTTCCCTGCGCTTTACGGCGAAGGTTACAATGTTATAGACGGATTGCTTTCCGGGTCTTACGGCAATTTGACGGACGGCAGTCCTTTTCGGTTGATTTGGGGGAATGGGCCCGGCATTATTGTTTTTTTAGTTCTTATATTATTGACGAAGGTTTTTGCAGTTGCCGCGACGAATGGTGGTGGTGGTTGCGGGGGTATTTTTGCGCCTTCGCTTTATTTGGGTTCGATTGCCGGCGTCACGTTTGCGTATTTATTTGGTTTGGCGGGGGTTTTTTTGCCTGAGGAGAACTTTGCATTGATGGGTATGGCGGGGATGATGGCGGCTATTATGCATTCACCGTTGACGGCGGTTTTTTTAATTGCTGAGTTGACGGGCGGATTTGATTTATTTTTGCCGTTGATGATAGTGACGTTGAGTGCTTATGTCACGATTCTTTCTTTTGATCGGTACAGCTTGTATTCTGTTCGTTTGGCTAAGAAGGGCGAATTGCTCACCCATCATAAGGACAGGGCGGTACTTTCTTTATTGAACGTTGACATGGTTATAGAGACTGATTTCAGGGTTGTTCATCCTGGGGACACGTTGGGCGATGTTGTGAAATTGATAGCCGGGTCGAGTCGTAATGTGTTTGCTGTTACGGACGGGGAGAATATTTTGCGTGGTGTTGTTTTGGTCAACGACATACGGAACATTATGTTTCGTCCTGAACTGTATTCTCGTTTCAAGGTTAAGGAATTCATGGTTTCTGCGCCGGCCAAGATTGATATTTCGATGTCTATGGACAGGATCATGCATATTTTTGACGACACTAAGGCGTGGAATTTACCGGTTATAGATCCTGCCGGTCATTATTTAGGTTTTGTTTCGAAGTCCAAGATTTTCAATGCTTATCGTGAGGTGTTGGTTGAGAATTTCTCGGAGGACGAGTAGTTTTTTTCTTTATTTTTTCGACTTGACGCTTGGTTTTGTTGTGTTTTTATTTTTAATTTTTATGGGGGCTATTGCTTATGAAACTTTTTCTTCTTGACGCTTATGCTTTGATTTACCGGGCTTATTATGCTTTTATGCGTATTCCGCAGGTTAATTCTGCGGGTATGAACACTTCTGCTGTTTTCGGTTTTGTGAACACTTTGGAGGATGTTTTGCGGAAGGAGAATCCGACTCATATTGGGGTGGTATTTGATCCTCCTGGTGGTACTTTTCGTCATCGGGCTTATCCTGGCTACAAGTCTCAGCGCGAGGAGACTCCGGAGGTTATCCGGTTTTCCGTGCCTGTTATTAAGGACATTTTGAATGCTTATCGTATTCCTGTTTTTGAGGTTTCCGGGTTTGAGGCCGACGATGTTATCGGTACGTTGGCTGTTAGGGCGGCTGTGGAGGGTTTCCGTGTTTACATGATGACTCCTGATAAGGATTATTGTCAGTTGGTTGACCGGAATATTTTCGTGTACCGTCCGCGTCATGGGGGCAATGATTTTGAGGTTATGGGTATTGAGGAGGTTAAGTTGCGTTATGGGATAGAGCATCCTGGACGGATGATTGATTTGCTTGGTTTGATGGGGGACAAGTCTGATAACATTCCCGGTTGTCCCGGTATTGGAGAGGTTACTGCGCGGAAACTTCTTGCGGAGTTTGGGAGTGTTTCTAACCTGCTGGATAGGAAGGATGAGTTGCGAGGGGTTTTGCGTTCGCGTGTTGTTGAGAACGTTGAGAGCATTAACTTGTCGACGTTTCTTGCCACTATTGTTACTGATGCACCTGTGGAATTTGACGCTGATATGTTGCGTCGCAGGCCTGTTGATGACGTTGAGTTGCGTCGTTTGTTTGACGGGTTGGAGTTTCGCAGCCTTACGAAACGTATTTTGGGGGATATTTCTGGGCCTGTTGTCGTTTTGCCGAAGCCTGCTGAGCGTCAGCTTTCGCTTTTTGATGAGATGGAAGTTTCTGCGGCTGATGCGGGTGGCGCTGTTGCTTTGTCGGGCGGGGTTTCCGACCATTTGGACAGTATCGGGACTGTTTCGCACCATTATTACATGCTTCGGGACGATGATGATATCCGGCGTTATGTTGGTCAGATTTTGGAGCGCGGGACGGTTGCTTTTGATACTGAGACGACGGGCCTTAATCCTTTGACTGCGGAGCTTGTCGGGCTGTCTTTTTCTTTGGAGGCGGGTATTGCGTGTTATGTTCCCGTGCCGGCTGATTTTGGGGGTGCGGTTCGTGTTTTGGAGTTTTTCCGTGGGGTTTTTGAGAGTGAGATGGTTACTAAGATTGGGCAGAATTTGAAGTATGATATTAATGTTTTGAAAAAGTACGGTATTCGTGTTGCGGGACCTTTGTTTGACACAATGATTGCGCATTATCTTCTCAATCCTGAGCATCGTCACGGTTTGGATTATTTGGCGGAAGTTTTTTTGGGGTATCGCACGATACATATTGAGGAATTGATTGGCGGGCACGGGAAGGAGCAGTTGAACATGCGGTTTTTGCCACCGGAGCGGGTTTTGGATTACGCGGCGGAGGATGCGGATATTGCTTTTCGTTTGCGGGGTATTTTTGCGAAGATGCTTGAGGAGGGGGGTTTTTCGGAGCTTTTTTATGGAGTTGAGACGCCTCTTGTGTATGTTTTGGCGGACATGGAGGAGTTTGGCGTTGGACTGGACGTTCGGTCTTTGGAGCGGAGTTCGGAAGTTTTGCGTGTTGGGTTGCGCCGTGTTGAGTCGGAGATTTTTTCTTTGGCGGGGACGGATTTTAACATTAATTCTCCGAAGCTTACGGGGGAGATTTTGTTTAACCGGCTGGGTATTTCGTATGTTGGGAAGAAGACCAAGTCGGGTAATTACCAGACTGGGGAGGACATTTTGGAACGTTTGGCGCCGAGGCATCCGATAGCTGGGAAGATTCTTTCGTATAGGAAGATGAAGAAGCTGCTTTCGACATATACGGAGGCTTTGCCTGAATTGGTGAGTCCTCTTGACGGCCGGATACATACTACTTACAATCAGACTGGGACTTCGACTGGTCGTTTGAGTTCTACCGCGCCTAATTTGCAGAATATACCTGTTCGTGATGAGGAGGGACGTGAGATTCGTAGGGCGTTTGTTCCTTTGCCGGGCCATCTTTTTTTCTCTGCGGACTATTCCCAGGTTGAGTTGCGGATTTTGGCACATTTGAGTGGAGATTTGGCGATGCTTGAGGCTTTTCGTAGCGGTTTTGACATACATGCTGCGACTGCTTCGAAGATTTACGGTGTGAAAATGGACGCTGTTACGGGTGAAATGCGTCGTATGGCGAAGTCTGTGAATTTTGGCATTGTTTATGGGATATCTGCTTTTGGATTGAGTGAACAGTTGGGTGTTTCGCGAGCTTCGGCGCGGGAGCTTATCGACGGTTACTTTGCTACTTACCCTGGTATTCGGACTTATATTGACGGCGTACTTGAGAGCGCCCGCCGTCTTGGGTATGTTGAGACCTTGCTTAGGCGGCGTCGTTATTTGCCTGATATTATTTCTGCGAATGCTACTGTTCGCGGGTATGCGGAACGGAATGCTGTTAATGCTACTGTGCAGGGTTCTGCTGCGGACGTGATTAAAGTTGCTATGAATCTTATCCATAAGCGTTTTCGGGAGGGGCAATTGGGTTCGCGTATGATGATGCAGGTTCATGACGAGTTGAATTTTGATGTTTTGGAGGGGGAGCGGGATGTTGTTCGGGACATTGTTATTGATTCTATGGAACATGCGGTATCGTTGCGTGTACCTTTGGTAGCGGACTGTGGTTTTGGACTAAATTGGTTGGAAGCTCATTAGCATCCCTTCGGAACTTTATTCAGCCTCTCCGGAATTTCCCCCCGCCTCGCCGTCCTTTTCTTTCTTCCCTTCGGAAATTTTTTTCAATCCTTCGGAAACTCTCTTCTCCCCGCCCGAATCTTACTCTACCTCGCCATCCTTTCCAGCCGCCCCGCTGTCCTTTTTTTCAAACTCTCTGGAATCTTCCTCCTCTCCTCCGGAATCTTCCCACACCCCGTCGTCCTCCCCATCTCCCTCTCCCGAATCTCCATC
>JAIRMF010000089.1 GCA_031258895.1 Dysgonamonadaceae bacterium
TCCTTATCATGGCATTTATCTCCTCCCAGACGATTCCCTTTATTCAGAAACTTTTCAGGTATAAACCCAAAATTCGTCTGCCTGAAAAAAAGCCTATTAAAACACGGGAAACAATGACGAACGAATATACCATTATTTATACGCCCCCGGCTACAGGAAAATCCGAATCCAAAAAACCGGCAGAAATACACGACAACAATAGTAAAGATGATGGTGAGGTGATTATTGCAGGTGGAGATGATGAAGATATTCCAAATACCGGTAGGGTGGCGATTACGCCTTCGGTCACGATTTATGAGCCTAAGCTTCCCATTTCTCCCATTTCCGATGACAATGAAAAAGATGCGGAAAAATTGCTCGCCGAAATGGGTCCCTTCGACCCGAAAGCCGATTTATCTTCTTACCGGCAGCCGACATTAAACTTGCTGAAGACTTATGAACAGAAAATTTCACCTGAAGAGATACGGGAAGAATATGAAAACAATAAAAGCCGTATCATTCAAACGCTTAAACATTTCGATATAGAAATCAAAAATATTAAAGCGACTGTCGGACCAACTGTCACTCTATATGAGATAGTTCTTGCTGACGGAATACGAATTAACAAAGTTCGCAACCTCGAGGACGATATTGCAATGAGCCTTTCAGCGCTTGGCATCCGTATCATTGCGCCTATGCCGGGCAAAGGAACTATTGGCATAGAGGTGCCAAACGGTGATCCGCAAATCGTGTCGATGCACTCTATACTTTCTTCAAAGAAATTTCAGGAAACTAAATTTGAATTGCCTGTTGCACTCGGCCGCACAATCACGAATGAGGTATTCATGGTTGATTTAATCAAAATGCCACACCTGTTGGTTGCCGGTGCAACCGGTCAGGGAAAATCGGTCGGACTGAATGCTGCTATTACTTCTCTGCTTTATAAGAAACACCCCGCCGAACTTAAATTTGTGCTCATTGACCCCAAAATGGTGGAATTCAGCCTCTATTCCGTTATCGAAAAACATTTTCTCGCTAAACTTCCGGATTCCGAAAAACCAATTATAACTGACTTTTCAAAAGTCATTTACACACTAAATTCATTGTGCGTCGAAATGGATGACCGTTACAAACTGCTTGAAAAAGCCGGCTCACGCAACGTTCAGGAATATAACGAGAAATTCATCAACCGCCGCCTCAACCCCATGGAAGGACACCGTTTTATGCCTTATATTGTGGTAATCATAGATGAATTTGGAGACTTGATTATGACTGCCGGCAAAGAAATCGAACAGCCTATTGCCCGCATTGCACAGAAGGCCAGGGCTGTCGGTATTCACATGATTATTGCAACACAGCGACCAACTACAAACATTATTACCGGCACTATAAAAGCCAATTTCCCTGCCCGCATTGCTTTCCGTGTAATTACGGCAATTGATTCACGGACAATCCTCGATTCCACCGGCGCAAACCAGCTGATAGGTCGTGGCGATATGCTCTTCTTTACAGGCAATGACAAGACCCGTATTCAATGCGCCTTTGTAGACACCCCTGAGGTTGAACGTATAGTGAAATTCATCGGTAGTCAACAAGGTTATCCGAAGGCGATGATGCTGCCTGAATACATTGACGATAGCGGTGTAAACGAGTCAATAAAGGAGCAGGTCTCACTTGACAAGCTTGATCCTCATTTCAAGGAGGCAGCCCAACTTGTTGTTACTCACCAGCAAGGATCCACATCGCTTATACAACGCAAAATTTCAATTGGCTTCGCCCGTGCCGGACGATTGATGGATCAACTCGAACTTGCCGGTATCGTTGGACAGGGACAAGGCAGTAAGCCGCGTGATGTGCTGATTATTGACCAGATGGCGCTAATGCAAAAATTCCGTGAAATGGGGATTTAATTCTGGACTGAGTATCATAGAAAACGATTGTTATGTTGAAGAGAATTTCTTTTTTGTTGGTCGCCGTTTTGCTGTCCGGTTATATGATTGTTGCGATTGCATTTATAGCTCCCAAAGCCTCTACCGCAGGAGTATGCAACGGAACGATTATCGATGTAGCCAACGTTTCTCTACTCCGGTTCATCTCTGAGGCGGAAGTGCTTGCCATACTAAAAGCGGGTGGATTATCGCCTACGGGCAAGATGCTCGGAGAGGTCAATACTTCAAAAATCGAAGAAAAACTTCTTGAAAACAAGATTATCCACCGGGCGGAGTGTTTCAAAACCGTTAATGGGAAGATAAGAGTGAAGATTTATCCGCGCACGTTGCTTTTGCGGGTTTTTGCGGTCGGCAGAGGAAGTTTTTACGTTGACAAATACAGAGAAATCATTCCGACATCGGGAGTATATCCGGCATATGTACCGGTTGCATCGGGTTTTATTAGTGAAGAGTTTGCACGGGGAGAACTCTTCGATTTTGTCGAATTCATTCGAAATAACAGGTTTTGGGATGCTCAAATAGGACAGATTTTTATCGCACAGAACGGTGATGTAGAGATTACGCCGACAGTCGGAAATCATCAAGTTATTATCGGGAGATTGACTGATTACAAAGAGAAGCTCGACAAGTTACACTTGTTTTACGACGAGGTACTCAACAAGATTGGCTGGAACAAGTATTCCGTTATCAATTTGAAGTACAAGGATCAGGTGGTTTGTAAACGATAAATTTCTATTAAGCGATTACATTATGAAATACTGTGTTTTATTATTCTTCTTTATTTTTTCTTTGCCTGCTGTTGGACGGGACATTGATACGGAGAAGTTGTTGTTGAAGTCTGAAAAGGCGTTCAGAAGCGCCGGCGCGATGTCGGCATATTTCACGATAAACATAAGGGAGTCGGGCGACGGCAACACGCAGAGTTTCGATGGAACGATTTTAATCAAGGGGAATAAGTTCAGAATTGACGCGCCGGATTACGATATATGGTTTGACGGAAGGACGCAATGGGTTTACAATGAGAGTACCAATGAGGTAAATATTTCGGAGCCGGATGCGAAAGACGTTCAGACGATGAATCCGTTAATGATTTACAAGATTTACAGAAAGGGATGTGACCTGAAGTATGCCGGTGAAAAGATCGACCACAGGATGCGGAAAATCATAGAGATAACGTTGATTCCGAAAGACGTGGGAGGAGATATACGGGAAGTCGTTTTACAGATCAACAGCGAGGATTTTCTTCCGGTATATTTCCGCATTCATTTCAGGAATAATGACTTTGACAACGAGATATTTGTCAACAGGTATGACGTCAATCAGGATTTCTCTGATTTACTTTTTGCGTTTGATATTTCGGGACATCCCGACATTGAGGTAATTGATTTAAGATAAACCGTTATTTATGGATTATATATGGGGACGGAAAGAATAAAATGTTTGATAATCGGATCTGGGCCGGCCGGTTATACGGCGGCGATTTACACATCGCGAGCCAATCTTAAGCCGGTTTTGTACGAGGGTTTTCAGTCTGGCGGGCAATTGGTGGCTACGTCTGAGATAGAGAATTTTCCGGGGTATCCTGAGGGTACGACGGGCTTTGCGTTGATGGATGATTTACGTCGTCAGGCGTTACGTTTCGGGACGGATATTCGGCCCGGCATTGCGACAGGCTGTGATCTTTCGAGATCGCCTTACGGGATAACTATTGACGGGGAGAAGCATATTGAAACCGAGACTTTGATTATCTGTACCGGTTCGAGTGCGAAGTATCTCGGTTTACCGGATGAGAGCAAGTATTCGGGGCGGGGAGTATCGACCTGTGCGACTTGTGACGGTTTTTTTTACCGTGGAAAGAGTGTTGCTGTTGTTGGCGGTGGTGATTCTGCCTGCCAGGAGGCTCTTTATCTGGCCGGACTTGCGGAGAAGGTCTATCTTATTGTTCGCAAGGATCATCTCAGGGCGTCCGGGATCATGCGGGACAGGGTAATGAATCATCCTCTTGTGGAGGTGTTGTTTAACACGAACACTTTGGGACTGTTTGGGGACGACGGCGTCCGGGGGGTTCGCTTGGTCAGATTTATGGGGGAGTTACGGGAGGAGAAGTTTGAGATTGGCGTCAGCGGTTTGTTTCTTGCGATCGGGCACAGTCCTAACTCCGGCATTTTCAGGGATTATCTTGACCTTGACGAGGGGGGTTATATACGTACTGTGTTGGGCACGACCCGCACTTCTCTGCCTGGGGTATTTGCCGCGGGCGACGTTGCCGACCCGAGTTACAGGCAGGCTGTTACGGCGGCCGGCAGTGGATGTATAGCGGGGATTGAGGCTGAGCGGTACTGTTCTGTTCACGATTTTTCCGTTTGAGTTTTGGTTGTATGCTTTTTTGTTGCCGGTTTTTCCGGCCGGGGAAAATTCACTAATTTTGCGCTCAAATTATTATTTTTACACGAATGAATAAGGTAGTTACGTTTGGGGAAATCATGTTGCGGCTGTCGACGCCGGGTCATTTGAGACTTGGTCAGTCCCGGGGTTTGGATGTTTGTTTTGGTGGTGGTGAGGCGAATGTTGCGGTTTCGGTAGCCAATTATGGGCTTAGTGCGGAGTTTGTTACCTGTTTGCCTGCCAATGCTATTGGCGAGTGGTGTATTTCGGAGCTTCGGAAACACAATGTATGCACGTCCCATATTTTTCGTGGGGGCGAGCGTCTTGGCATTTATTTTCTGGAGACTGGTGCGGTTGCTCGGGCGTCGAAGGTTATTTACGACCGGTCAGGGTCGTCGTTTGCATGTATTGAGCGCGGGATGGTTGACTGGCGCGAGGTTTTGAAGGATGCGTGTTGGTTTCATTGGACGGGTATCACGCCTGCGGTTTCACGGGGTGCTGCCGAGTCGTGTTTGGAGGCGATTCGGACTGCTAATGAATTGGGGGTAACGGTTTCGTGCGACTTGAATTACCGTAAGAATCTTTGGCGTTACGGTCAGTGTGCGTCGGAAGTCATGCCGGCTTTGGTTGCGGGCTGTGACGTTATTATCGGCAACGAGGAGGACGCGGAGAAGATTTTTGGTATTAAGCCGGACGGTTTTGACGTTACGGCTACCGGTGGTCGCGTTGATGCGTCTGCTTTTGAGTCTGTGTGTCGGCAGTTGCGCGGGCGTTTTCCTCGTGCAGGGAAGATAGCCGTCACGCTTCGCGGCTCTGTGAACGCCAACCACAATACGTGGGGCGGGTGTTTCAGCTGCGGGGACGCTTTTTACATGTCGCCCCGTTACGATATCACGGATATAGTTGATCGTGTCGGCGGGGGTGATTCTTTTGCCGGCGGGTTGATCTACGGGCTGCTTTCGTACCCCGGGGACGACGGGCGCGCACTGAACTTTGCGGTTGCGGCCTCTGCGTTGAAGCACACTGTGTACGGCGATTTCAATCTTGTCGCCGCGGAGGAGGTTGAGCAGTTGTTGCGTGGCGACGGGAGTGGCCGGGTTGTCCGCTGAGCGGCGTATTGTTGTATTTTTTTTACCGGAAATATTATGAGATATTCTAAGCTTGATGTTTTGTCCCTGGCATTTTCCACGGGGATAGTTCCCGTGTTTTACCATCGCGACGCGGAGACCGTGCGACGGGTTGTTAAGGCCTGTTATGACGGCGGGATTCGCGTTTTTGAGTTTACCAACCGCGGTTATTTTGCGGACGAAGTTTTCGGGGAACTGTCTAGGTACGTTTTGTCTGCCTGTCCGGGCATGGTTTTGGGCGCCGGGTCTGTTGTGGACGCTGCGACGGCGGCGATGTATGTTCAGCGGGGCGCTTCTTTCGTTGTCGGACCGCTGTTTAGCGCTGACGTGGCGAAGTTTTGTCACCGTCGGGGCGTTTTGTATGTTCCGGGGTGCGGTTCGGCGACCGAGGTTGGCGAGGCTCAGGAGTCTGGGTGTGATTTGGTGAAGGTTTTTCCGGGGGACGTGCTGGGCGCGGGGTTTGTGAAGTCGCTGAAGGCGCCGATGCCGTGGTCGAGGTTTCTGGTGACTGGGGGAGTCCGGCCGGAGGAACGCAATTTGCGTTCGTGGTTTGGGGCGGGCGCGGACTGTGTCGGCATAGGGTCGAGCCTGTTTCCGGAAAGTATTATTGAGAGCGGTGATTGGGGATCCGTCACCGAATTGTGCGGGCGCGCACTTAGCATTGTTGCCGATGTCCGGTAAGTTTCTTCTTTTCGTTTCCCTTTGTATTTTTTTTTCTTGTACCGAACGACCTGCGAAAAACGTTGGGCGTTTTGGGTGCGGGGCTGTCCCGGAGTTTAATTCGGACAGTGCTTTTCGTTATACGGGCGACCAGGTTTCGTTTGGTCCGCGTGTTCCGGGCACTGCGTCGCACGACTCTTGCGCATCGTATTTGGTTCGCAGGCTCGCCGGGTTCGGCTTTGCGACTACTGTGCAGCGCACGACTGTGCGGCTTTTCGACGGCACGCCGATCGGGATCAGTAACATTGTCGGATCTTTCGGGACTGGAAACGCCAATCGTATTTTGTTGTGCGCGCATTGGGATTCACGGCCTTACGCTGATCGCGACCCTGATCCGGCGAGCAGGGGGAAGGCTATTGACGGCGCTAATGACGGCGCGGGTTCCTGCGGCGTTTTGTTGGAGATTGCTCGGCAGGTCGGGCTTTGCGGGCCTTCGGTTGGCGTTGACATTTTGTTTTTTGACGCTGAGGATTGGGGGGAGGTTAATGGGGATTTTGCCGCCGGACATTACGGGACGTGGTGCATGGGGTCGGATTATTGGGCCGGACATCCCCACACTGAAAACTACAATGCCGCTTTTGGTATCCTGCTTGACATGGTGAGCGGCGTTGATGCGCGTTTTTACCGCGAATATTTCTCGATGGAATATGCGCCTCATGTTGTGGATAAGGTTTGGCGCGCGGCTCGGGCTGCGGGGTACGGTCGGTATTTTCCGGACGTTTTGGGTGGAGCGATCGAGGACGATCATCTTCCCGTGAACCGCCGTTTGGGGATTCCGTGTATAGATATCATCCAGTACGATCCCGGCAGCGCGACCGGTTTTGGGGATTTTTGGCACACTCTTGACGACGACATGGAACATGTGAGTGTTGAGACGATGAAGGCTGTCGGTCAGACGGTCTTGCAGGTTATTTACGATGAGGAATAGTTCGGCGAACAAAAGACGCTTAAGTTTTTCTTGCGGGATTTTGCGGTGGGAGAAACTTGGGTGTTTTTTTTTCGCCGCGATATGCGGCGAACGAAGCGCCACAGGCGCTTCGGATTCCGGATTTTCCGGCATTTTGTTTTTGAATGTTTTTTAAGTGATGCGATATGAATACTATCAATGATGAACAGGATTTGATTATTAGCGAGTTCGGTGTTTTCGACGACTGGACGGATCGGTACGCCGCGCTTATCGAGGCTGGGAGCGCTTTGCCGGTTTTTGACGCCGCGTACCGCACGCAGAACAATCTTATAGAGGGTTGTCAGAGCCGTGTTTGGTTGCAGGCGGACTTTGAGGGAGGCTTAATCCGTTTCAGGGGCGAGAGTGATTCCGTCATTGTGAAGGGGATTATGGCGCTCCTCATCAGAGTACTTTCGCATCGCAGTCCTGAGGAAATCCTTTCCGCCGACTTATATTTTATAGAATCTATCGGGCTGCGGGATCATTTATCTCCGACCCGTTCGAACGGTTTGCTCTCGATGTTACGGCAGATGCGTCTGTACGCGATGGCTTTTGCCTCGTTGAAGTAGGGGCTTCGGACACACATTAAACTTTCCTCCCGCCATTTCCGGCGAGAAAAATCAAAGTATTTTTAATTCGCCAAGTCATTCGGCGAACGAAACGCCATAGGAGTTTCTTTCCCCGCAAACCGCGAGAGACGAAACGCCATAGGAGTTTCTTTCCCCGCAAACCGCGGGAGACAAAACGCCATAGGAGTTTTATTCAATGCAGTGTGCGGCGAACGAAATCCCTATGGAGTTTCTTTCCCCGAAAACCGCGAGAGACAAAACGCCATAGGCGTTTTATTTGAATAAAATTCCGGCGAACTGATCACATAATGTGTTTTATTTGCCGAAAGTTCTTTTACGAACATATCTGTGTATTCGTGCGTTTGAGCGACAGCTTGGCAAAGAATACACAGATATTTTTATTCGACGAAGCATTCGGCAGACAGACCTCACAATGTGTTTTATTTGAATAAAATTCCGGCGAACTGATCACATAATGTATTTTATTTGCCGAAAGTTCTTTTACGAACATATCTGTGTATTCGTGCGTTTGAGCGACAGCGTGGCAAAGAATACACAGATATGTTCGTTCAACGAAGCTATTGTCGATACAATATCTATAAGTGTTTTGTTCGCATGAATTTTATTCAAATCAATTGCATAATGTATTTTTTTTAATGCCGTGTCTAGCGAACAAAATTCTGTTAGCCCTTGTTCGCCGCCGCCATTCGGCGAACAAAACGCCGAAGGCGTTTAAGACAATGAAATATTTGAGATACGAAGCGCCTATGGAGTTTCTTTCCCCGCGAACCGCGAGAGACAAAACGCCATAGGAGTTTTATTCAATGCAGTGTGCGGCGAACGAAATCCCTATGGAGTTTCTTTCCCCGAACACTTCGGCGAACAAAACGCCGAAGGCGTTTAAGATAATGAAGTGTTCGGTAAACAAAATCCCTATGGAGTTTCGTCCCCGAAATATACGGCGAAAAAACCTTAAAGACTTTAACGACCTTAACAACTTTAATAACCTTAACAACTAAAGCCTCACTCCCGCCGAAATTTTCTGCAAAAAAATTCTCGAAAAATTTGGCGGCCCGGAAAAAAAATATTAATTTTGCGCCTGAAATTTGGTGATTAGAAAAAAATATATTACTTTTGTCGCTTGAAATTTGGCAGTTCGAAAAAAATATATTACTTTTGCACCCGAGATTTTGTAGTTACGGAAAAAATATATAACTTTGCACCGTTAAATGTTAAACTAATTACACTCTAATCAATGGAAAAATTTAAAGCTATTATCTTCCGATCATTGCCGATCGCAGCACACTATGAGTATTGTTCCCAGGTAAACAGCGAGATAGACGACAGCCCGGAGGCCGTTCTCGAAGCGCTCGGAATCCTCCCGACCGACTTTAAGTTTTGGCTCGGCAAGGAACGCGAGCTCCTGTTATGGGTGAAAAAAAGCGTCCTGACAGAGCAGATTGCCGAGGCGGACAAGAGGATGGACGTCGCGCTATCCTCGATACGCTCGCAGGTCAAGGCGCTCGAAAACTATACCAACTCGTCGGTCGCGCAAGCCGCGAGGCGCATCTATATAATGTTGGAGGGCTACGGCGAAGTCAATAAGAAACCGTACGACGAACAGCTGGGCGACGTCCGCTCAATACTCGGACAGCTCACCGGCAGCGGGCCGTATACATCCGACGTGACCTGGCTCGTCATGGCCGCCTCCGGCATAAACACCATGATCTCCGAGCTTAAAAACGCTTTCGACGCCATGGAACAGCTGCTCGCCCAAAGAGAAGAGAGAAACCTGAAGAAACCCGACAAGACATTCCGGGAAGTCAGAAAAGCCATCGAGCCGATCTACCACAGTATCACAAGCATCATCGACGCCAACTCGGTAGTCGGCACAAGCCCCGCCTTCGACGCGTTCATCAATCACATGAACCCCAAGATAGAACGCATCAACGCAGAATTCCACAAGGCAAAACACGACATATCCACCTGCCAGCCGGAGCCCATCGCCCCGCAGGACTACACCGGCCTGCCCATCACGTTCTCCCCGAAAGTTCTCTACGTCACCCCACAAGGCACCATCAGGCTCGAACTCGGAAAAGACTTCAACGTCGTCTTCACCGACAATGTCGAGGTCGGAAACGCAACCCTAACTATCACCGGAAAAGGCAGATACAAAGGACACAAAAAGGTAACATTTATTATAAGGAGGGTATAAATTAAGCAACAGGTGGGTTTATATACAATAATAATAGTGCGAGAAGAGAAACACATGAGTTTATAGAGCCGCGAAAAGTGAAAGAAGAGAAACAGCTGGGTTTATATACAATATTAATAGTAGGAGAAGAGCAACGCAGGTAGTTTTAAAAGCTGTAAAAAGTGAGAGAAGAAAAACAGGTGGTTTTATATACAATATTAATAGTGAGAGCGAAGCAATACATGAGTTTATAGAGCCGCAAAAATTGAGAGCAAAAAATTATAGATGATTAGAGCTAAGCGATAATAATAAGCATAGAATGGGAACGGATTTCTTTCTTGATTTGTCTGACAATGCAAAAATACCAGGTGCGGGATATGGGGATATTTCCGCTCCGAGAGAGAAGACGT
>JAIRMF010000147.1 GCA_031258895.1 Dysgonamonadaceae bacterium
TACTGGACACTTGAATTAGCTTCAAAATTAGAAGATGCCCCATGGCCGGCAACTAAAGATGAGTTGATTGATTATGCAATCCGTTCGGGAGCGCCTCTCGAAGTGATAGAAAATCTTCAAGAACTTGAAGAGGATGGCGAAATTTACGAGACAATCGAAGATATTTGGCCCGATTATCCGAGCAAAGAAGATTTCTTTTTTAACGAAGATGAATATTAAATTGCTCGCATGAAACGGATTATCAACACAGACAAAGCGCCAGCAGCAGTTGGGGCATATAGTCAGGCCGTAGAAGTGAATAATACCCTCTACATTTCGGGACAGATTCCTATCGATCCCAAAACGGGTAAGTTTGTGAGCAATACGGACGTCAAAGAACAGGCAAGACAGGTCTTGAAAAATGTCGGGCAAATTTTAGATGCTGCTGGATATTCGTTCGGCGATGTTGTGAAATCGACCGTGTTGCTGAGAAACATCAGCGATTTTGCAGCGGTAAACGAGGTGTACGCAACTTTCTACACCGAAAGTTTGCCTGCACGCGCGGCTTTCGAGGTCGCCAATTTACCGCTGGGAGCGCTGGTCGAAATAGAAACAATTGCCGCAAAGTAGTTTGTTGTTCGACATTGTATATTACAAAACGCTGCCTTCGTCCAACAACGAAGCCATACGTCTGGCTTCCGCCGATGCGCCGGAAGGAACGGTGGTTGTATGTTGTGAACAGACCGCCGGCAGAGGACAAAGAAATAATTGCTGGGTAAGTGCTCCGGGCGAAAATCTTACCATGTCGCTTATTTTGCGTCCTGCCGATATAGCGGCGGACGAGTTGTTCCTTTTGTCGAAAGCTTTTTCGCTTGCCGTCGTCAGGTCGCTGAACTGTTACGGTATTAATGCTTCGATAAAGTGGCCCAACGATATCTATGCTGAGACACGGAAAATTGCCGGTATCCTGATTGAACATTCTTTTTGGGGCAACGACCTTATGTTTTCCGTCGTAGGTCTGGGATTAAACGTAAATCAGGTTTCGTTCCCGCCATTGGACATTGTTCCTACATCGATGGTAGCAGAAACGGGTAAAGATTATTATGATATCAATGAAATCCTGTCTTCGATATTAAACTGTTTTTCATCATCTTATAAGTCGGATAAAGAAACAATTCACAACGGATATATGGAAAAACTGTACCGGCGAAAAGGCTGTTTCCCTTATCGTACGAAAAATGGGGAAATGCTGGTCGCCGAAATCCACAATGTAGCCAGTTCCGGAGAACTGATACTGAAAGATGTAAACGGTGTATTCAACTCTTTTTTGTTTAAGGAGATAACATATCTTTGATAAACCCTAAGAACTTTTGGTATTCTTCAATTTGTCGAGATGGGCATATCAACCTCTCCAAGACAAGTTGTCATCTTGCGCAAGAACAATATTCTTTATTTTCAATAAAAAAACCCCGAATCACGATAAAATGGAACGGGGTTCACAATGGAAAAATTCAAGATTCATTTATTCAACATCTTCAATTTTGGGTTGTCTAACAATATCTCCCTCTTGTTCAGGAACAACATCTTCGATTATGGGCTGTTCTGTGGCTATTTTTACAACAGTTTCTTCTTCGGCAACCGGAGTTTCCTCGATTGATGATGCCGGAGATTCCTCAATGACCTTTTCTTTTGGTTGTTGTTGAGCAACAGGAGCAGTTGTTGGTGCGTCCGACGACGATTTTCTACGGCTACGGCGCGTGGATCTCTTCGTTTCTTTCTTTTTAGCGCCACTTAGAGCAGCTTCGTTGAAATCAACGAGTTCAATGATAGCCATTTCAGCGGCATCGCCTTGACGAAAACCGATTTTCAGCACACGGGTATAACCTCCGGGACGGTCGGCGACTTTCGACGCAACAGTACCGAACAATTCCTTCACCGCATCTTTATCTTTCAGATAACTAAACACTAAGCGGCGTGCAGGAGTTGAAGAGTTCACTTTGATAGTCTTCTCAATTTGTTTGATTTCTCCGTCTTTTTTCGTCACCTCTACAGTTTTGACCACAGGCGTAATGACCGCGTTATTAGCCGCTTTCGACTTGGTAATCAGCGGCTCAATATATACTTGTAGAGCCTTTGCCTTGGCGACGGTTGTTTTAATCCGTTTATGTTTAATCAACGAAGAAGCCATATTAGCAAGCAAAGCTTTGCGGTGTCCCGCCGTACGGCCTAAATGATTAAATTTCTTATTATGTCTCATTATTTCTTTTCCTTTTCCTTTTCCTTTTCTATTTTATATTTAGTAACATCCATTCCGAAATGGAGATTATGCTTTATTAAAAGCTCATCCAACTCGGTCAACGATTTTTTGCCAAAATTACGGAACTTCATCAGGTCATTTCTTTGAAGTTTCACCAGATCGGCTAAAGTTTCGATTTCCGAAGTTTTCAAACAATTCAATGCTCTGACAGATAACTCCATATCGCTCAACTTTGTATTCAGCAGTTGACGCAATTGCGCAGTATCTTCGTCATATTCGCCATATATATCATCAGTCACCTTTACCTCAAATTCTTCCGTAATTTTACGCTCGTCGGTAAAAAGCATAAAGTGATGAATCAAAATATTAGCAGCCTCTTTCAGAGCCTCTTTCGGCGATACCGAACCGTCCGTAGTAATTTCGAGCAGCAACTTTTCGTAATCTGTTTTTTGTTCTACACGCCAATTTTCGACTGTCCACTTGACATTTTTGATTGGAGTATGAATAGAATCAATTGGGATTACGCCAAATTCCACTTCTTCCGGACGATTTTCTTCGGCAGGGACATATCCCCTACCCCTCTTAACAGTCAAATCGAACTGCAATTTAACTGTTGGTTCCATACGGCAGATTAATTGATCCGGATTAAGAATCTCGAACGAATTGAGGAAATTGTTTAACAATCCTGCCTTCAATTCGCTTTGATTCGTAATCACCACTGTAATCTTTTCGCTGTCAACTCCTTCGACTGTTTTTTTGAATCGTATTTTCTTTAGGTTCAGGATAAATTCGACAACGTTTTCGATCACTCCGGGAATTGTTGTAAATTCGTGATCAACTCCTGCAATTTTTATACAGCTTATAGCGTAACCTTCGAGAGACGAAAGTAAAATACGGCGAAGCGAGTTTCCGATAGTGATACCGTATCCCGGCTCTAAGGGTCGGAACTCAAACTTACTGAACATATTATTTGCGCTAAGCATAATAACTTTTTCAGGTTTTTGAAATGCTAATATTGACATAATCTTATTTTTTACGATTTAGAGTATAGCTCTACAATCAGCTGTTCATTAATTGTTTCGGGAATCTCCGAGCGGTCGGGGCGATTCAGAAACTTTGCCGACATCTCTGCACTGTCCCATTCGAGCCACGAATAGCGGCTTTTGTGGGTCGAACCCAATGAGTTCTTTATCGCTTCAAGAGATTTCGAACGTTCGCGAACGCTCACCACACTGCCGGGAGTTAGCAAAAGCGAGGGAATGTTACACACATGCCCGTTAACCACGATATGACAGTGCGAAACCAATTGTCGAGCAGCGGCGCGCGAGGGAGCAATACCCAAGCGGTAAACCGTGTTATCTAATCGGCTTTCGAGTAACATAATCAAGTTCTCG
>JAIRMF010000153.1 GCA_031258895.1 Dysgonamonadaceae bacterium
GTTGATTGGAGCAAAATCGGTAAAACCGAATACATGAACGCTATGATAAAAAGCGCTACAAACAGCGCAGATATAAAACGCCTGCTGAAAAATGCTTTGACAGATGAAATCGACAGCCGCGAAATGTTTATGAAAGGAATTGACTATTCTTATTACTACGAAGAAAATGACTAAAAATAATGGAGCAGTATGATAGACGATTTTGAAGAATATATCCGTCAGGGCGAGCCAAGCCAAAAGGAGAAAAGCCAAATCTGGCAAACTGCTATCGGTTTGCAGCAAGTGGATGGTCTAACGCCTTCTGCCTATCTCATCGAAACAGCCAAAGAAAATATCGAAGGCAAAATCACGATTGATGAGGTAAAATACCGTATCGATAATTATTACAAACAACAGGTAAGCAAAAAAACAGTTGAGGGCGACCGTACCGAAGAGGCTGACAAGGTTTCGGCAAATATTACCGAAATTCTGTCGGAGAAAACCTTTACATTTAGTCCTGCCGAACTTCTTTCTATTCACAAACGACTTTTTACAGGGGTTGAGAATATCACTGTGAAAGTTGGTAAAGTTCGTGATTACAATATAACGAAGAACGAATGGGTGTTAGACGGAAAAACGGTTTATTATGCCTCTGCCGACACGATTAATGCAACTCTTGATTACGATTTTAAGCAAGAAAAAAACTTCAACTACAAAGGGCTTTCAAAGCGAGAGATAGTTGAACATATTGCAAATTTTATTTCCGGATTGTGGCAGATTCACGCTCTTGGCGAAGGAAATACGCGTACCATCGCCGTCTTTACCATTAAATATCTGCGTACTTTCGGATTCGAAGTGGAAAATGATCTGTTTGCCAAGCATTCGTGGTATTTCCGTAATGCACTTGTCAGGGCAAACTATAACGATTATCAGCATAAAATTTACGCAACACCGGAATATCTGATGCTTTTCTTTGGTAATTTATTGCTCGGAGAAAAGAATGAATTAAAAAACAGATTTTTGCGAATAGATACAAACAACGAAATTGTTGAGAAGCAAAATGTAGTATTAGACGACAGTAATGGTGGTCAGAAAGGCGACGAAGGTGGTCGGAAAAAGTGGTCGGAAAAAGTGGTCAGATTACTCGACCTCATTGTCGAAAAACCTAATATTACACGAAAAGAGCTATCAGAAGCACTGAGTATCAATCCTTCTGCCGTGCAAAAACATTTAGAAAAACTAAAAAAAGAAGGCGTCATCTCCCGTGAAGGTTCTGATAAAAAAGGATTTTGGAAAGTGATAAAGCGATAATCTGACCGCTGATAATCGTTTTATCTGTATCTTATTTGTACCATAAAAACATAAATAACTAATATTCGGTAGTCATTTCTTTTGCCGTTATTCATATTTTTATCCATTTTCGCGGTATTACGGGGTCATTTGACTGTTTTGGCGCAATCACGACTTTATTGTTATTGTCGTTCAGCCATGCCGCCCACCAACTGAAAGTACTGTTGGTTATTATATTGTGTTTGCATTTGGACATCAGATACATATCCTGCCAGGCGTCTTCCGTTCTTCTGTTTCGGAAAAAGTATGTTTCGCAGGGTATTTTCAGATTTTCCTCAGCCCAATCGGGTTCATCCGAAAAGACGAAGAAAGTTAGCGTATCGGGAATATTTTTCATGGCGTATCGGACGGCTTCTTCGTAATATTCCGACCCGTATATTTCACGTCCATCCGTTATAAAGTCGCCCCGTCGCACGTGGATCGACACGCTTTCCGATGTCTTTATCTTTTCGAGTATTGTGACCGAGTGGGGCGAGAGCTGTTGTCGATTGAAGGTGTATATTTCGCGGATTTCCCGTTCTATTTCGGAGAAATAGATCTCATTCGCCCACACTCCGCCATAGAATACGAGTCCCCACCCCGACCTTACGGCAAGCGGATCGCGTCCCTGTGTGTAATTGTATTCCACGTACTTTAATCCGAAGATATGGAGGAGACGCAGCAAGGTTTTAGAGATGGTTTTCCAAGGTTTTATATTTTTGAAAATAAGTAGTTTTCTAAGCACCGGCGCCATCTTTGAACTGTTGTCGGGCTGTATTCCGAAAAGTTTTTCGAGTTCGTATCCGTTATGGCATTTGACCCTCAACAGGTAGTAATTATTGAGAAACACCTGCATATTTTTCTTTTTTTTAGCGAGGTAGAAGGCATACTGGAACATTTGGTTTCCAAGTCCTCCGTTAAGCAGGATTATTTCTTTCATCTCATTGTACTTTATATTTTCCCGAATACAAATTTATACATTGTAAATTGAAAGTTTAGCTTCACGAACCGAATGACTTAGCGCAGTCGCTAAGTCATCGCGAGAGTGGTCGCCGAACGGCAAACTAAAGCCTCTCGTCTACAAGATTTCTTTTCAGTGAGCCTTTGGCGTCATACACAATGCCGCCGGAAAGAAGATAACGACCGGGATTGATGTGCCTGAAAGCGCTGTGCTCAACACAAAGAATGACTACATTATATGTGCCGTCAACCTTCAACGGAAGATTCTCTAACAACTCAACGCCGTACTCCGCCTCAACCTTCTCACGGTTAACTACCGGATCGAAAACGTCAACCCGAGAACCACGAAGACTGAGAACCCGTACTATATCCGCGACACGTGTGTTGCGACAGTCCGTGCAATCCTCCTTGAAAGCAAAACCCAAAACCAAAATACGCGAGCCGACAACCGGAATGTCCCGCAAACCCATCAACCGCAAAACACGAGAAGCTATATAGTCCCCCATCGAACCGTTAACACTCCTCGCAGCAAGCATTAACTCCGGATTTATATCGTGAGACTTCGCCAACTCCGTCAAGTAACACGTGTCGACGCCTATACAATGACCCCCTACAAGACCGGGCTTAAACCTTAAAAAATTCCACTTCGTAGAAGCCGCCGAAAGAACATCCCCAGTGTCGATCCCAACAGCGTTAAATATCCTCGCAGCCTCGTTCATAAATGCAATATTGACGTCGCGCTGAGCGTTCTCTATAACCTTCGCCGCCTCCGCAACCCGAATAGAAGGCGCACAATAAACACCGGCCGAAATTACCCTGCCGTACAACCGGTCGATAAACTCAACAGCCTCAGGGGTCGTGCCGGAAATTATCTTAACCGTGTTCTCTATCGTATGTTCACCGTCGCCCGGATTGACCCGCTCCGGACTGTAGCCGGCAAAAAAATCAACGTCCCGCCTCAAACCCGATACACGCTCTATAATCGGCAAACATACGTCCTCCGTCACGCCCGGATATACCGTCGACTCGTAAATCACCACACCACCACGACGAATAAAACGACCAACCATCTCGGACGCCTCCCGAAGAGGCCCCAAATCCGGCCTGTTATCGGAATCAACCGGAGTAGGTACGGTGACTATAAAAACGTTACTGCCGTAATCCTCTCTGTAAACCGTAGTAAACCTTAAACCACCGCTATAAGCCCTCAAAATAATGTCCCTGTCGACCTGCAAATTGTAGTCGCGACCACGCCGCAAATCCCGTACCCGACGAATGTTAATGTCATATCCTATCGTACGGTAACGGGTGGAAAAAAGACACGCAAGAGGCAGACCAACATAGCCCAAACCTATAACGCATATTTTAGGATCGTTCATTTTTTATATGTTTTTGTTAGGAATGATATACTCTCCCTGAAAATCACAGACTTGCCGGCCCAAAGAACAATAACGTACAAAAGAACCGTAATAGCAACCTTCAAGAAAAATTTAACGTAAAGATTGTCTATGCCCCCAGTCAACAACCAGGCAACGAAAATACACAAAACGGTAAGGAAAAGGTAAGGAAAAATGTCCCTGAAAACAAAACGCAACGGCAACCCAACTAACCTGTCCACGTAATAGTGCCAAACAAAAAGCCCAACCACCGACATCGCCACATACGCCCCAACCATCGGTAATATCCCGTAAGGATACATCAAAATAACCGCCAGCATCTGCATCATACCCGTCGTTATCGTAGCCGTCATATACATGCCCGACTTGCCGTTAGTGTAAATAACGTTGCCGAATATGGTGAAAAGAAACATGACCGCCCCCCATATACATGACAACTGCAAAAACGGAACCGCCGGTAACCACTTCTCCCCTATCGCGATGACAATAAATTCTCTGCCCACAAAAGCAAGCCCAAGCATCAAAGGAAAAGAAATAAACGCGCCGAAACGAATCAGCTTCCTTATCACCGCAACCCTGCGAGACCTGTTCTCTCCCGATTCAACCAAAACAGGCTGGACAACATATCCTATCATCGTGCTTGTAAGAGTATGACCCATCGTTGACCATTTCTGACCCTGATTGTAATTCCCCACGTCCGACAGGTTGTAGAGCTTGCCGAGCATGGAAGGCAAAACGTAAGCGTAAATGCTCGAAAATATACTCGTCAAAACTAACTTGATACTGAATGGAAACATTTGTTTCAACGGAGAAAAATCAATATCGAAGGTCGGCCTCCACGGAGCAACAATAATCTTCAAAATAGATGCAACCGAAATGTACAACACCACTTGAACGGCTATCGCCCAGTAACTGCCAACGGTAAAGGCAAGGTAAAGACCTGCCGAACAGGATACAAAAAGAGACAAAATGTCGATAACGGCCAAACGCTTTACCATCATACGCTTAAACATGACGGTATGTGCCGTGACCGCAGCACCGGAAGTGATAAATGTAATGCAAAATACCCGTGACAGAACGGTCAACTCCGGTGTGTCATAAAAACCGGCTACGATAGGCGCCAGGCAAAACATGACAACATAAAGAAAAACGCTCATAAGGGTGCTGAACCAGAAAACAGCGTTATAATCGCGGTGTCCGGCGTCCTGTTTGTTGGTAAGTGCAATGGAAAATCCCCCTCCGGAAAGCGTGCCTGCTATGCCGGTAAAGATGGCAAGCAAAGCAACTATCCCATAATCTTCCTGGCTCAGCCGGCGAGCGAGAACAATCCCGTAGGCAAGGCCCACAAGCTGTGTTATCCCGTTGCTGAAACCACCCCAGAACAAACCTTTCGCCGTTTTTCGCTTCAATGCCGATGACGCCATTTTATCCCTATTAACGGCGCCCCGACAAACATGATGACTCCAAATATATCATCGCACGCCATTCTTAATCCGCCCGACACAAAACAGAAACACTGCCGCCGACGCCAACGCCAACCACCAGGTATCACCGGTGCCGACAGCGTCAATCGCCTCTATCATCGCCTCGTCCCGACGGTAAATCCAGGCAACCGTTACAGCGCAGAAATTATTAGTGAAGTGCGCCAGTATAGGTATCCACATCGATCCTGTGTACAGTAGCAAATAACCAAAATATGCACCAAGCAGTATCCGAGGAAGAAATCCGTAAAACTGAAAGTGAATGGCGCTGAAAATAATCGCTACCGCCCAAATAACAACGTGCCTGTTCCGCAGGAATTTTCCAAAAATGTTTTGCAATACGCCACGGAAAAGTATCTCCTCACTTAATGCCGCCAAAACGGCAATGATTAAAACATTGAGAGCATAATCTCCCAGCCGGTCGGAATCAAGCATTATCTTTATAAGTCTCTCCGCCTGCTCTTCAAAAGCTCTTATCTGGCTCTCCAGTCCTTTTAGAGCCGGTGGCAACGTCATTTGCATGTTCAAGTCCGTAAAAAAATTCACAACAGGCAATACGATAATCATACTCGCCACAGTCCAAAAAACCGTCCTGCCTGAAAAAGGCGTCTCCAAATGTAAATATTCCTTGTAATTGCCGCTAAACAGATATGCAGCAAACAATGCCGGAAAGAGAAATGCAAACACGGAACTCATGAACTGAACCTGACGAATAATAGCCGGTGAAGTATTTATAATCTCCAAAATCCTGAAAACGTCTTTCGTTTCGGGATATAACTGTATCGTAGCGCAGGCAACAGAAATTACAGAGGCTACAATATGACCTACAAATATCAGCGCAAGCAACATAAGAGCCTGCACAAAGCCGGTGGAGTTTCTTAACAAACCTTTCATCTTAATAGATCGGGAATAAATAGTTTAACGTCGCTTCGCGTTCTTCTTCTGCTGCTCTTTGAGCATCTGTTGCTGACGACGCTGCGCCTCTTCAAGACGAGCCATGAAGCCGGTCTTTTTCTTGGCGGGATTTTTCTTATTGGCTTCAAGTTTTGCAAGTAACGCCTTCTCATCAATAAACCAGCGGAAGGCAAGCGTCTGAAATATCGTTATAAGCGACGAAATAAAATAATAATAGTTCAAACCCGCAGGATAGGAATTGAGCACAAAAAGCATAAAGACCGGCATCACGTAAATCATCATCTTCATTCCCGGCATCTGCTCCTGGCCGCCTCCTGTCTGTTCCATGCTGAATTTTGAATAAATCACGTTTGTGATAGTCATTATCAGGCAGAATATACTCAAATGGCTACCGAGAAACGGGATGGAAAACGGGAACCGAATCACGTCGTCATAAGTAGAAAGGTCTGCAGCCCAAAGAAAACTCTGGTGGCGAAGCTCAATTGCCGAAGGGAAAAACATAAACAGCGCAATCAAAATCGGCATCTGCAACAACATCGGCAAACAACCCGCCATCGGATTGATTCCGACCTGACGGTACAGTTCCATTGTTTTCTGTTGCCTTGTCATAGCGTTTTCCTGCCCCGGATATTTTGCGTTAATTGCCGAAATCTGCGGTTTCATTACCCTCATTTTTGCGGAGGACATAAACGATTTCCAGGTCAAAGGGAAAAGTGCGGTCTTGACTATGAGCGTAAGTATGAAGATCGCAAGCCCAAGCGCCATCCCACCGCCCGTCAACCAGCCGAATACGGGAATTATAATCCATTTATTTATCCATCGGAAAAGACTCCAGCCGAGCGGAACAAGACGTTCAAGTTCTATATTATTGCCGGCAAACATCGTTTTGTCGTACGATCTGAGTAGACTGTAATCGTTTGGGCCGAAGAAAAAGAACAGTTCAACCGACGTTTGAGCATCAAATTCGATGCTCGTCTCCACTTTGTATTGTTTCAGGTAAACCGTATCCGATTCGTTCGCCGAATACGATTCGAGTTGCCCTGCGCCGAATCTATCGTTTGCAATCAACACTGAGGAAAAAAACTGGTCCTTGAATCCGAACCATTTTATGCGGTCATTTACCGTACGAACATCGTCTTTCGATTCTTTCAAATAATCTACCTCGTCACTGTAATATTTGAAATACAGTTGTGCATAGCGATTTTCATAACTGCGTCCTTTTTCCTGCCGGCGGATTTTCTGCTGCCAGCGAAGATCCATCGTTCCTGCCGCAAAAGAAACGGCATTTCTAAGGTTGCTCGGCGTGACGTTGAAATCGACCATGTAATCGTCGTCATGCAGCGAATAAACAAAGTCGAGATAAGCATCATCCTGTCCTGCTTTAAGGCGGAAAACCGCTTTGCTCGAAGTTGTTTCCACAATGTCGAAAAACAGGTCACCGGTGGTTATTATGCGGTTGTTTGTTGTTGTAAAGGTTGAGGAAAACTGTGAATCGCCTACGTCGAAAAGCATCAGCGGACGACCATGATAATCAGTGAATTTTTTCAGTTCAACGGAGACTACCTGTGCGCCCAAACTTGAAATTTTCATTGCAAGCAGATCGTTCTCGATCGTTATTATTTGCTCTTCGCCTTTCGCCGCCGAGGCAAAATCACCCAAATTTTCACGCAGGCGAGCCTCAACAAGTGAATCCGGCAGGTGTGCCGATGCTGCCATTTCGCTTACAGCCTTTTTATTTTCTTCCATCGCTCGATCGGCCTGCACACGTGCAACGGAATCGTTGTATGCTCTTTGCGTTCTTTGTTGTTCTATCTGTTCCTTACTTGGCTGGTTAAGATATTGAAAACCGATTAGCACAGCGAAAATAAGGACAAAGCCTAAAATTGTTTTTTTATCCATTAAATATAATTTTGATGGCGCAAAAGTACAAAAAAAATCTTTGCAGCCTACTAAGAAACCTATTCCCCGTACAAATTAATTTTGCAGTATACCCTCTTTTTATGAGGTGCACAACGAAAATTCCGATACCCTGATGTGTGTTGTCATCAGTTGGGAAGTATGTAGTTTTTGTTGTCTGCTAAAAAAATTAGAGCTAACTTTGCGCAAAAATTTGGCGTTTTATCGCCTGTGGATTGCGTTTGAATTAATTTTTAAAATAAATCAGAAGATGAAAAAAGTATTATTATCGGTCTTTTTTGCGGTTGTAATGGCCGCAGGGGCGAATGCACAGAAGTTTGCCTT
>JAIRMF010000098.1 GCA_031258895.1 Dysgonamonadaceae bacterium
CCGAAAATACATACGCACCAATTACATCATGATAGAAAAAATAATCATCCTCGACTGCGGCTCGCAAACTACCCAACTGATCGCCAGACGACTAAGAGAACTTAACGTCTACTGCGAAATCGTCCCCTACAACAAATTCCCCCACAACGACAACAACATAATCGGAGTCATAATCTCAGGTAGCCCCTTCTCCACAAACGACCCAAACGCATTCAAACCAAACCTGGAAAATATCCGCGGGAAATATCCGACACTTGGAATATGTTACGGCGCACAATACATCGCATATTCCGACGGCGGTACGGTGGGAAAAAGCAACCACAGGGAATATGGCAGAGCGCAACTATCCCATGTCGATAACAACAACCCCCTCACGCAAAACGTCGCAAACGGCGCACAGGTCTGGATGTCGCACGGAGACACAATAACAAAACTCCCCGAAAACTTCTCCACAATCGCACAAACCGACAACATTAAAACCGCAGCATACAAGGTAAATGACGAACCCACCTGGGGAGTCCAATTCCATCCCGAAGTCTATCACACCGAAATAGGAACAACCCTCCTCAATAACTTCCTCGAAATATGTAACGCAACAAAAAACTGGACCCCAATCTCGTTCATCGAAACTACCGTCGAACAACTGAAACAACAACTCGGAAACAACAAAGTAATACTCGCACTGTCCGGCGGAGTAGATTCGTCCGTGTGCGCCGTCCTGTTAAATAAAGCCGTCGGAAAAAACCTCACCTGCATCTTCGTCGACAACGGCCTGCTGCGTAAAAACGAATTCGAAACCGTCTTACAAGATTATCACAGCCTCAATCTGGACGTAAAAGGAATAGACGCAAAACAGTACTTCTACCGCAGCCTCAAAGGAGTCGCCGACCCGGAACAAAAACGGAAAATCATCGGGAAATGCTTCATTGACGTATTCGAACAGGAAGCAGGGAAAATAAAAAACGCCCTCTATCTGGCGCAGGGCACAATATACCCGGACATCATAGAATCCCTCTCAATAACCGGTATGACTATCAAGTCCCATCACAACGTAGGAGGATTGCCCGACAAAATGAACCTGAAAATCGTCGAACCCCTCAGACTGCTGTTCAAAGATGAAGTGCGGCGCGTCGGACACGAACTCGGAATGGAAAACCGCCTCATAAACCGTCACCCGTTCCCCGGACCCGGCCTCGCAGTGAGAATACTCGGCGACGTCACCCCAGACAAAATAAAAATACTCCAGGACGCCGACGACGTCTTTATCCGAAACCTGCGCGAAAATAACCTCTACGACAAAGTCTGGCAAGCCGGAGCAATCCTCTTACCCGTAAACTCCGTCGGCGTGATGGGCGATGAACGTACGTACGAAAATGCCGTCGCGCTGCGTGCCGTCGTCTCCACCGACGCAATGACCGCCGACTGGGCACACCTGCCATACCAAGTCCTCGCAAAAGTGTCAAACGAGATAATAAATAAAGTGAAGGGAGTGAACCGCGTCGTATACGACATAAGCTCCAAACCTCCCTCCACTATCGAATGGGAATAAAATATCCCCGCCAATCCGGAAAAAATCCGCGAAAATTACTCCACGCCTGCCGAACGCATGGCAAGAATGTCCTTGTCGAAATCGTACAAAGAACCATCCCCCAACAACTTCAACCTGTCAAGTATCGCCCTCACCGACGACTCCTCCTCGATCTGCTCCGACACAAACCACTGCAACCACTGACTGGTCGCATAATCCCCCTCCCGAAAACAAACGCCCAAAATGTCGTTGATACTCCTGCTCACAGACTGCTCGTGCAAAAGCACCCGAACAAAAACATCATGAACGCCCTCCCATGCAACAGGCGGCTTCTCAAACGCAGGAATAATAGCCTTCCCGCCGCGATCAATAACGTAATGCACAATCTTCAACATGTGACCGTGCTCCTCCTCCGACTGAGCGTAAAACCACGCCGAAATACCCGGATAACCCTCCGATTCCGCCCAGGAGGCCATGGCAAGATAAAGATTGGAAGAAAAACCCTCCTTACCAATCTGCTCTACAAGACTTCTCTCTACTTCCGATGTCAACATAATTCCAAATAATTTATCTGATTACAAACTTCTTTACAATTCCTTCCAACTTGATAATGTAAATGGCGCGAAGAAGCTTCAATTCATGCTCCTCGTTCGGCGATTTAATTTCAATCTGGCGTACCTTGTTGCCTATGATGGTGTAAATCACAACCTGCTTGCCGACCGGAGCATTCCTGAGCGTGAGTTTATTATCCGAAATACTTATCTCCGGCAAAGCAACCCCGCCGGACTCCACGTCCCTCCCTTTCTCCCCGTTCTGAGAAAAAGAAAAAGAAACGCCCAACAAAAAAACAATAGCTATAATCGCTCGGGAAAATTTTATGCCCATCGTGTGAAATTATTAAGTTGCAGAAGGATTCACAAAGTTACTATTTCTTCCCGAAACTCACAAGCAATATCTCCTTCTCCCCATCCCGACACATGTTCGAATAACTCTCCAACCGCTCAAACAGATAACTGCCGCCATACACAGCCGCAACCCGTTCGAAACTCCCACCGCCGACCAGCAGATAACCTTCGTCCGGACGGCACTTCTCAAAATCGCGCAGAGAGCCGCCAAGATAAAAATTGACGCCGTACATGTTACTGTATTCAAGCAGATTGTTCATCGCATAAATGTTTTGTTTCAATGCCGGATATTTCCGTTGGATATGTTCCGCAAAGGGTTTTTGTGTGATGCTGTTCTTGTAGATCGGTAAAGCAATAGCGTCGATCGCTATCCAAAGTACGATATAGACGGCGGTAATCCGGTAAAGCAATGTCTTCCCGCTCCTCAAACCCATGACATATCCGGAAATAAAGACCGCAATAAACGGATACGCCGGCATCAGATATACACTGCGTTTGCTGAGCGGTATGCAGTAAAACCCCACCGTCACAACGGCCGCAATCAATGAGAAAAGCATCGGACGGTCGGACCGGATCTTGATCAGCCTCTCCTTCACGCCGGACAGCGTCGTATTCCTCAACCCCTTAACTGAGGTAAACAACAGTAACGTCCACGGCAAAAAACCCGCCGCGAGCGACAGGAAATTATACCACCAACCCTCCTCGTGCCCGAGAGCATAGTTAACCGGCAGGTCTTTCTGTCCCAATAAACGTCCGAAATTCTCCGCCCAGACAAGATCCAGAAACGGTCTCCCGCCCTCCAGATACGCAAAGTAATACCAAACAAGCGGCAACACCAATGAGGCGACAGCGACAGGCAAAAGCTTCAGGACTATTCTCGTAAGGCTGTATCGCAATACGAGAAGGTAAACACCGAAAACAAGCATCGGCAGAAAGATTCCGACAGGGCCTTTCGTCAAGGTCGCACCGCTCATAACAATCGCTATCAACATAGGGAAACCTTTCAACTGCTTCCGTTCCCATCCGAAAAGCAGGATGAAGGCAAGAACGGTCAGCGAGGTGAGCGTCATATCGACACGCGAAGTCATTGCGGCGCGATGCAGTTCGAAACATGTAAGCAGTATGATGCAGGTGAAGAAGGCGACTTCTTTACGGTAATACCGCCTGTAAAACAGGAAAACAGCAACAATCATGCCCGTGAAGGCGAGTGCGGAGGGCAGGCGGGAAGTGAACGGCGACACTTTTCCGCAGGGCGTCGAAAAGACAGCGGTTAGCCAGTGTGTGAGGGGCGGTTTGTATGCTCTTTCGCCGGCATAGACTTCGGGCAACACCCATTCTCCGCGCTCAAGTATCGACGCCGCGACCGAGGCCTCACGCGGCTCGCCTTTGGTGTAAAACTCCCCCGCACCGATCCACAGGACAACGGTAAGGAAGCAGATTACAACCAGCAACAGGACGGGATTGTTGGCGTACAGACTGTGTAAACGTTCCGGTAACATCTTGTCTTGTTTGTAGGTGCAAAGGTAAGGAAAACGCAGGATATTCCCCCCGCGATTCCAAAATTTTTACTACCTTTGCACTCTCAAAGATTATGGACTGACTATGGCAAACCCCAAAGCATTTTTGACTGTAAACAGGAAGGAAGCCGGATACCGCCCCGTGATGGAGCGTATAACGGACTTCGGCGAGGTCGAACAGACTCTCAACATGGAGGATCGTCGGGAGCAGGCGTCCCGTTGTATGGATTGCGGCGTACCGTTTTGCCATTGGGCGTGTCCGCTGGGGAATTTGATTCCGGAGTGGCAGGATTTGCTTTACAGGGGCAAGTGGCAGGAGGCGTACCGTCTTTTGACGCAGACGAACAATTTTCCGGAGTTCACCGGCCGTGTTTGTCCTGCTTTATGTGAGAAGAGTTGCGTGTTGAACATGGAGCGGCAGCCGTTGACGATTCGTGAGAACGAGGCGGCGATAGCGGAGCACGCTTTTCTTGAGGACTATGTGAAGGCGTCCCCGCCTGCGAACCGGACGGGGAAAAGGGTTGCGGTTGTTGGGTCGGGGCCTGCCGGCTTGGCCGTAGCGGACATGCTGAATCGTCAGGGACATGAGGTGACGGTGTATGAGAAGGATGAGTATACGGGCGGGCTTCTTCGCCTCGGCATTCCCGACTTCAAGCTTAACAAGGGGATCATCGACCGCCGTCTGAATCTGATGATGGAGGAGGGCGTTGAGTTTGTCACGTCGACCGAGGTCGGCGTTGATATTCCGGCGGAGAGGCTGATTGAGGAATTCGACGCCGTCTGTTTGGCGACGGGGGCGGGCGTACCCCGCGATTTGGCGGTGGAGAATCGGGAGTTGAGGGGCATTTATTTTGCTTTGGACTTCCTTAAGCAGCAGAACAGGGTGATTGCCGGTCAGACTTTCGAGGCGGCGGAGCGGATTTTGGCGAAGGGTAAGCGGGTTTTGGTGATTGGCGGCGGGGATACCGGCTCGGACTGTGTCGGGACGGCTGTTCGTCAGCGCGCTTTGTCGGTTACGCAGATAGAGATTCTGCCGAAGCCGCCGGAAGAGGTCAATCCCGACACGCCGTGGCCGCTGTATCCTAATATTCTTAAGACGTCGAGTTCGCATAAGGAGGGTTGTACTCGGCGGTGGGCGCTTGCGAGCGAGCGGTTTATCGGCTCGGGGGGCGAGGTGACCGGCGTTGAGGTTATGGAGGTTGAGTGGCGGAAGGATGCGGCGGGCCGTTTCGCGATGCAGGGGACGGACAGGCGGGAGGTTATTGAGGCCGATCTGGTGTTGCTGTCGATGGGTTTTGTATCTCCTGTTCACGAGGGTTTGCTTGATGGTTTGGGAGTGAAGTACGATTCGAGGGGGAATGTTTTGGCGGTTGGGCCTGGGGAGTCGTCTGTTGCGAAGGTGTTTGTTGCGGGCGACGTCACGACCGGAGCGAGCCTTGTTGTGCGGGCGATTGAGTCGGGGCGCAGGGCTGCCGAGGCGATAGGGAAGTTTCTGGCGGAGTCTCCGTCCTCGCCACAGGGGCGCTAAGCGGGCGTTTGTCGCCTTCTGTCCCGATACAAAGCACGAGCGGCCGTCCTCACGGACGGCCGCTCTCATTATTAATCAACAAAATATACTATCACAGTTTGCAAACAACCCGAAAGGCGATGCCATTGCCCAAATAGGACGACTGAGTATAGCTTTGAGTGTAGACTGCGCAGCTGTTCTCGTCATTGCTCCAGCTGCCGCCACGGGTCACACGATAAGCCTCAGTGCCAATAGACGTGTCTGTACCGGTCGGTGTAACTGCGGGAAATCCCTTGTTATCACTCTGAACGTTCCAACACCATTCCCATACATTACCGCTCATATCGTGAAGCCCAAGCTTATTGGCGGGTTTCTGTGCTACGGCCTTGGGACCTGTA
>JAIRMF010000006.1 GCA_031258895.1 Dysgonamonadaceae bacterium
AGCCTTTCTCCCTATTTATAAATGGGTATAAATACGAAGAGATTGCAACAAAACTTAACCTGCCGATGGGAACGGTGAAAAACCGTATTTTTCTTGCAAGGAAAGAACTGCAGGCCGAATTAAAAGACATGATATAGAAAAAGGCCGATAATCTTGCCTTAAATTAAGATTATCGGCCTTTTCGTTTTTCGCTATGCCTTTATCATTCTACATTGAGTGTAAACCGGCGGAAGGCAGTTATGGCCAAGTCTTTGTTTTGTTTCTTGAGATAATCACTGATGGTTTGTTTATTATCTTTGATAAACTCCTGCGACAAGAGGGTATTTTCCTTGAAAAACTTTTGAAGCGCACCTTCGGCGATGCGGTCGATTAGGTTTTCAGGTTTACCTTGTTCAATCGCTTTCTCCCGCGCAATTTTACGTTCACGTTCAATTACCTCTTTTGGAACGGTCGTTTCATCTAAACTTATCGGGTTCATTGCCGCAACTTGCATTGCGATGTCTTTTGCAACCTGTGTTTCTACATCAGTCCGGTTGAATCCTACGATAGTTGCGAGTTTGTTACCCGGGTGGATGTAGAAGACAGTAGCGGGAGCGGTAAGGAATTCAAAGGCTCCGAGTTCCATTTTTTCGCCTGTGACTCCAATACGATCCGTAATACGTTCCGCAACGGTACGACCGTCAATATCAACGTTTTTTAAGTCTTCGAGCGTTGCCGGACGATTTGCTATAGCGGCATCAAGAACGCCACGAGTCAACGCTATGAAGTCGGCCCCTTTTGCCACGAAATCGGTTTCGCATTTCAGAGCGACGATAGCGGCATAATCGCTTTTGGTAGCAGCCAAAACACAACCTTCCGATGCTTCTCTGTCTTCGCGCTTTGCGGCCACTGCCTGTCCTTTTTTGCGTATGATCTCTATTGCTTTATCGAAATTTCCTTCTGCTTCATTCAGTGCATTTTTGCAATCCATCATGCCGGCACCAGTCATCTTGCGCAAATGCGTTATATCTGCCATTGTTATTGCCATAATTCTTTCTTTTTAATTGATTATTCTTCTTCCTTTGCTACGTAATTGCCGGCTACTTTAACGTTTAATGCCTCTTCATTAGCCTTTTCAAGCACTTTTTTGGTTGTTCGGGTTGTCCGGGGACGGCGTTCGCGACGAGGAGAAACAGGGGCTTCGCTGTCGGTTTTTACGGTAGTGTCCATTTTCTCTACGTTCTGTTCTTCGATACCCTCATTTATTGCCTCGCAGAGTGCTGTAAGGATTACGTCCACAGACTTCGTGGCATCATCATTGGCTGGTATTACAAAGTCGACAGTGTTTGGGTTGGAATTTGTATCCACAACGCCAAATACAGGAATATTCAAACGATTGGCCTCTGCCACTGCAATATGCTCTTTCATAACATCAACCACGAACAATGCTGCGGGTAGACGTTTGAGGTCGGCAATTGAACCAAGATTTTTTTCTAATTTGGTGCGTTGGCGTGTTATTTGAAGTTTCTCGCGTTTTGAAAGTTTATCGAATAGGCCATCTTTCGACATCTTATCTATATTCGACATTTTGTTAACTGTCTTACGAATGGTGGTGAAATTTGTAAGCATTCCACCGGGCCAACGCTCAGTAACGTAGGGCATTCCTATCGAAGCGGCCTTCTGGGCCACAATTTGCTTGGTTTGTTTCTTTGTGGAAACAAACAGGATTTTGCGTCCGGATTTTACGATTTGTTTCAGCGCAGTTGCGGCTTCATCAATTTTCGCGGCAGTCTTGTACAAATCAATGATATGTATACCGTTACGCTCCATAAAGATATACGGAGCCATTGCGGGATTCCATTTACACTTAAGGTGTCCAAAATGCGCACCAGCCTCCAAAAGTTGTTCAAATGATACTCTTGACATTGTTTTATTCTATTTGATTGTTTACGTTCTTTCCGGTTTAGATACCAAACAAGGTAATATTAACGTTTTGAGAATTGGAAACGCTTGCGAGCTTTCGGACGCCCTGGCTTTTTGCGTTCCACTTCACGAGAATCGCGTGTCATAAAGCCTTCTGCTCTCAATGCGGGTTTATCGTCGGGATTGATTTTTACTAATGCACGAGCGATACCGAGACGAGCTGCTTCTGACTGTCCTTTGTAACCACCACCCTGCAAATTGATGTTGATATCGTATTGGTTGGCTACGCCAAGACTGTCAAGCGGCTGGCGTACAACGTACTGCAGCAGGGAAGAAGGAAAATAAGATTCAAATTCGCGTTCATTGATAGTAATCTTTCCAGATCCACTTTTTACGTAGACGCGGGCTACAGCTGCCTTGCGTCGTCCTAATGCGTTTATTACTTCCATCTTGATTATTTAAGAGAATTAATATTAATTGTTCTGGGCTGCTGAGCCTCGTGCTTATGTTCTGTACCATCGTATACGTAGAGGTTACCGAGTATTTTGTCTCCCAATTTGTTTTTGGGCAACATACCCTTAACTACTTTTCGAAGCAGACGGTCGCTACCTTTTTGTTGCAGACGAGCGGGACTGATTTTGCGCTGTCCTCCCGGATAACCAGAAAATGATACATAGACGCGGTCTGTCCACTTGTTGCCTGTCAGAATAACTTTGTCGGCGTTTATGATTATGACATTGTCGCCACAATCCACGTGGGGAGTAAAACTTGGTTTGTATTTTCCCCGAAGGAGTTTAGCCACTTTCGAAGCCAGACGTCCAAGATGTTGACCTTCGGCATCAACGACAACCCACTCTTTCTTGGCGGTCACCTTGTTTATCGAAATGGTCCTGTAACTTAAAGTATCCACTTGTAATTTTTTTGTTTAATTAAACACCGATTTGATCTTATTTAATTGGGATCAAATCACTTACATCTCTATATAGACAATAATCGGACTGCAAAGTTACGAACTTTTTATGAAAAAACCAAATATATAGTGAAAAAATCAATATTCATTTTCTTGCCTTCATTTTAATGTTGGGTTAATTACCACTTCCCAGATGAAGTGCGTCGATTTTCTTGGAAAAATTTTCAAAGTCAATATTCTCGCAGTTGTCGATATAAAATGAATAATTGTCCATATTCACACTTAAAATGGATTTTCGTAATTAGCAGAAACCATTATGATTTTGTTGTTTTTATGCTGGAGTATCTTTTCTTGGGTTTTGTAACAGAACTTGTTCGGATACAACTTTAATTACATCTTCTGAGATGTCAGTTTAAATGTTGAGCGGTTAGCAAAACTCTACAACTTCTTTTGATGATATATTTGGGGTCAATTTGCCTACGCGTTTTTGATATTTTTAGTGTGGTTGTTACGAGAAAAATCTCGAATATTTGTTTTTTGCAAAATAAAGTATTACCTTTGCACCAAAAATCAGGAGGTGGGGAGGGGAGTAGCCTCCCTCTTTTGTTTGTTTTTATGATTGATAAACAGCGTATAGAAGACATTTTGAACCGCTATCCAGGGCGAAACGAATACTTCCTTGTAGATGTAATTGTAACGCCGGATAATGTTATTAAGGTGGAAATCGACAGTGACGGTCCTATTGCGATTGATGACTGTGCTACCTTGAGCCATTATATAGAATCACAGTTGGATCGTGAAACTGAAGATTTTTCACTCGAAGTAGGTTCAGCGGGCATTAATAGTCCGCTACGCAATGTCCGCCAATATTGTAAAAATATCGGTAACGAACTCGAGGTTTTCACCTGCGACGGTAAAAAACTTACAGGTGTTTTGAAATCGGTAAACAGCGAGGGTTTTGTGCTTTCGGTCGAAAAACTAGTGAGAGCCGAAGGAAAAAAAAGGAAAGTAAGAATTGAAGAAAACTTGTCGTTTAGTTATAAGGAAATTAAAAAAGCAAATTATTTAATACAATTTAAGTGAAAATTTATGACAAGAAGGAGAAATGAAATAAATTTGATTGATACTTTTGCTGAATTTAAGGAAAGCAAAAATATTGATAGGACGACATTAGTCAATATTATCGAGGAGACGTTTCGCAATGTAATCAACAAGATGTTTGGTTCCGATGAGAATTATGACATCATTGTCAATCCCGAAGAGGGAGATTTTGAAATTTGGAGGAACCGCGAAGTCGTTAATGACGACAAACTGGAAGACAAAAATCTGCAAATTTCATTGTTGGAGGCTCAGAAAATTGACCCTGATTACAAAGTGGGCGAGGAAATTACAGATGAAGTGCATTTCGAGCAATTCGGCCGTCGTGCTATACTGAGCCTGCGGCAAGCGCTCGCTTCAAAAATTCTCGAAATCCAGAAAGACAACATTTACAACAAGTATAAAGAACGTATTGGACAGGTAGTCTCAGCCGAAATCTATCAGGTCTGGAAAAAGGAAGTTCTACTGTTGGACGAAGATGGCAATGAACTGATATTGCCGAAATCCGAGCAGATTCCAGGTGATTTTTTCCGCAAAAACGAGAATTGTCGCGCTGTAATCATCAAAGTTGACAATCTGAACAACAACCCCAAGATACTGCTTTCACGTACATCAAACTTGTTTTTGCAACGGTTGTTCGAGCTTGATGTACCGGAAATCCATGACGGGCTGATCACGATTAAACGAATTGCTCGTATTCCGGGCGAAAGAGCTAAGATTGCTGTAGAATCCTACGATGATCGTATCGATCCGGTTGGAGCCTGCGTTGGCGTTAAGGGTTCACGCATCCACGGGATTGTCCGCGAATTGTGCAACGAAAACATCGACATAGTGAACTACACGACCAACACACAGTTATTTATCCAGCGGGCATTAAATCCTGCAAAAATTTCTTCGATGAAAATCAACGAAGAAGATAAGAAGGTTGACGTTTTTCTTAATCCCGAGGAGGTGTCGATGGCAATTGGCAAAAATGGTCTTAACATTAAATTAGCGAGTATGTTGACCGGATATACAATAGATGTCTACCGCAATCCCGATGAAGCCGACGACCCAATATTTGACGACATTTATCTCGAAGAATTTTCGGATGAAATTGATAAGTGGATTATTGATATTCTAAAAGGCATTGGTTGCAATACAGCAAAAGATGTGCTTGCAGTCGATCGAAACGAATTGATTGAAAAGACCGATTTGGAAGAAGGGACGATCGACTTTATACTGAATGTACTGAAATTGGAATTTGAAGAAGACGACGAAGAGTAGGGAAAGGACAGAAGAGTAAAAAAATATGAGGTTAAGCAAGGTAACAAGAGATTTGAATGTAGGGCTTTTGACTGTTGTTGAATTTCTGCAGAAGGAGGGTTTTGTTGTAAAGAAAGATATTAACACAAAAATTTCCGAGGAACAATACGAATTGCTTGTAAAAGAATTCAGTAAAGATATAGCTTTAAAATCTGAATCGGGAAAAATCAGTCAGAAACCTCACCAGAGGGATAAGAAAGAATACGTTGAAAGTTACGAACGTCCTCAAAAGGATGAAGAAATCAAGACGAAAGTTTCCTATGGAGCCCTACCGGAACCTGTTGTCATAGGTAAAATTGATCTAACCCAAGTAGGCAAGAGTCCAAAACAAGAGAAACCTCAAGACCAAAAAACTCTATCTACATCCACCCGGACTAAGAAAAAAGAAAAAACCGTATCTAAATCACATCCCGAACCTGAATCCGGATTGGACATAGAAATAAAAGGCAAACAGAGACAAGATGTAGTAAAGGAACCAAGAATCGAAAAAATTCCTGCCAACAAACCGGAAGTCAAACTTGAAAATGAATTGGAAAGGGAGCTGGAATCGGCATCGGTAAGATTGAAAGAGTCAGTAGAACCGCAAGAAGAAAAAAACAAAAATAAACAGCTTGAAACTGTTCTTATACCTGTTCCACAAGAAGGGACTATGGAAAAGAACAGAGCAGAATCTGAGCAAATAGAACGGGAACATATCAGCATTAAGGTAGAACAACTGCCAGGGCCGAAAGTGGTGGACACAATAGATCTTACTACCATTAACGTTTTGACGCGCCCGGTTAAAAAAACCAAGACGGAGTGGCGTAAAGAACGTGAGGAGCAGGGGAAAAAAGCCGCACAGGAGATACAGGAGAAGCAAGATGCGGTTAAAAACAACGCTGGCAAAGGCAGCACTCCTATAGGGAGCACCGATGGAAGATTAAATGATAAAAACAAAAAGAAAAAGAGAAGACGTATCGGTCAGATACCTATTAATATAGAGAAAGGTATTTCACCAAAAGTAATTCGCAGTGGCTCAAACACAATAGTGAAACCTGTTTTGCGTAAGCCCGAGAGGAAAAACGAAATCAGTGAAGAAGACATACAAAAACAGATAAAAGACACTCTCGCCAAACTGACAAATAAAGGGCAGAAGAGGGGCGCTAAGTACCGCCGCGAAAAGCGTGAGGAAGTGTCGAAACGCCAGACGGAACAGCAGAAAATGGAAATGCAGGACAGTAGGGTGATCAAACTGACCGAGTTTGTTACCGCAAATGATCTTGCAACAATGATGAACGTACCGGTGATCGATATCATATCAACCTGTATGTCAATCGGTATAATTGTTTCAATCAACCAGAGACTTGACGCGGAGACTATTAACATTGTAGCCGATGAATTTGGATACAAAACAGAATATGTCAGTGCCGATGTACTTGAGGCAATAACAGAGGAGGAAGATTCTCCGGAAGACCTTTTGCCGCGTCCGCCAATTGTCACGGTGATGGGTCACGTCGACCACGGTAAGACTTCACTTCTCGATAACATACGAAATACCAACGTCATCGCAGGTGAGGCGGGGGGAATAACACAGCACATCGGTGCATACCACGTAAAATTGGCTGACGGGCAACGCATCACTTTCCTTGACACACCCGGACATGAAGCATTTACCGCCATGCGCGCACGTGGAGCAAGTGTTACGGACATCGCTATCATCATCATTGCAGCTGACGACAGTGTGATGCCGCAAACCGTTGAGGCAATCAACCACGCTTCGGCGGCCGGAGTGCCGATAGTATTCGCAATAAATAAAACAGACAAGCCCGGAGCGAATCCGGACAAAATAAAAGAAGCTCTTGCTGCGATGAACTACCTCGTTGAAGAATGGGGTGGCAAATACCAGTCGCGGGACATTTCTGCGAAACAGGGCATCGGAGTGCAGGAGTTACTGGAGAAAGTACTGCTCGAAGCTGAGATGCTCGACCTGAAAGCAAACCCCAAACGTAAAGCAACGGGCACCGTCATTGAGTCCTCACTCGACAAAGGACGCGGATACGTGGTAACGATACTCGTCAAAAACGGCACCTTGCGTCAGGGGGATATAGTGCTGGCGGGGAAGCACTATGGTAAAGTGAAAGCAATGTTTAACGAACGTAATCAGAAAATAAAACAGGCAGGACCGGCGAGGCCTGTTCTGATATTGGGATTGAACGGCGCTCCTACTTCAGGTGATACTATCCACGTGATGGATACTGAGCAGGAGGCCCGCGAAATCACTACCAAACGTGAACAGTTACAGCGAGAACAAGGTCTCCGTACCACCAAACGTTTGACGCTCGACGACATAGGTCGTCGCATTGCTATAAGCGGATTCCAACAACTCAATATCATCGTCAAGGGAGATGTAGACGGTTCGGTAGAAGCGCTTTCCGATTCACTGCTACGCCTTACAACCGAACAAATTCAAATTAATATCATTCACAAAGGCGTCGGCCAGATCTCCGAATCCGACGTTATCCTTGCTGCCGCATCCGACGCCATCATCGTAGGATTTCAGGTGCGTCCATCGCAGCAAGCTCGCAAACAAGCGGAAAAAGAAGGTGTTGACATTCGCCTGTATTCCGTGATTTACAATGCCATAGAGGAAGTGAAATTGGCGATGGAGGGTATGCTTGCACCGAAAGTCAAAGAAGAGATTACGGGCAATGTAGAAATCCTCGAAGTCTTCAAGATCGCGAAGGTAGGTAATATAGCGGGCTGTATTGTGCGAGACGGGAAGATCAAACGAGGCAACAAAATACGCATCATCCGTGACGGAATAGTAGCTTTTACCGGCGAACTCGGTTCATTGAAACGTTTCAAAGACGACGTAAAGGAGGTCACACAGGGTTTCGAATGTGGACTAAACATTCAGAACTACAACGACATCAAGGTCGGTGACATTGTCGAGGCATTCGAGGAGGTAGAAGTCAAACAGACTCTGTAAGAATGCCGTCTCCGGACCGACAGAGCCGAATCAGCGCAAACCATGTGGAACCCGTTTAACTATCTGTTATCTTTAGACACGGCGATCTTCATAATTTTCGTCGTCTTGATTGCAGGTACGGTAATAGTGGTCATTTCCGAAAACCGCAACCCTATAAAAACCATAGCATGGTTATTGGTATTAATTTTCGTACCGGTAGTAGGATTGATTGTTTATCAAATCATAGGTCAGGACACGCGCCGGATGCGCCACATATCGGAATTGAAATATAAACAGATAAAGGATTTAAGTTTCAAGAGTCTTGTCTATAATAAAAACACAAGAATCCTGCCGGAGTATGCCAACCTGATTAATTTGCTAAAAAACAGCAATCTGTCGCCTATTTTACAGGGCAGTAAGATAGAGATTATTACCGAGGGGCAACGGATGTTTGATGTGTTACTTTCGGATCTCTGCAAGGCGAAGCACCATATACACATAGAATCTTTTATCTTTAAGAACGACGAAACGGGAATTAAAGTCCGTGACATACTGATGAGGAAGGCGGAAGAAGGTGTAGAGGTAAGATTTATCTATGATAACATTGCTAATTGGTTTGTTCCCCGCAAATTCTACAGAGACATGAAGAAGAGCGGGGTAGAGATTACTTCACTGATGAGGGCGCATGTTACAAAATTTGCCAACCGTATCAACTATCGCAATCATCGCAAAATCGTTGTCATTGACGGGAGAGTAGCGTATACCGGCGGGATGAACATTTCGAACAATTATTTTACTAATCCTCTCTGGCGTGATACCCACATGCGCATTGTTGGGCAAGGTGTATTGGGCTTGCAGGCAAATTTTCTGATTGACTGGTACAGTTCGGGCAAGGCGTTTCTTGACGATGCGAGTTACTTTCCCGAAACAAAAAATTACACTCAGAATCTGATGCAGATAGTGACCGGAGGTCCTTACAGCCTTTATCATAACCTTCTGCAAGCGACGGTAAGCATTATCATCTGTGCACGGAAATACATATACATGCAGACGCCCTATTTTCTGCCGTCGGAATCGCTGTTTCAGGCGCTTCAGATTGCGGCCTTGAGCGGTGTTGATGTTCGTCTGACCGTATCTCGCAAGTCCGATTCTTCATACGTTGATCCTGCCGCCCATTCTTATTACGAAGACTTGCTTGAGGCCGGAATGAGGATTTACGAGATGGAAGACAAGTTTATGCATGCAAAGACGATGGTGACTGATGACATGCTTTCTGTGATTGGTTCTGCGAACCTTGATTTCCGCAGTTTTGAAACCAACTTTGAGATCAACTGTTATATTTACGATCCGGACATTGCTATGAAGAACAAGGAAATATTTTTGCATGACATTGGGCAGAGTCGTGAGATCAGGCTGGAGGAGTGGAAGCAGCGTTCGCAGTGGCGCAGGTTTGCCGATTCGTTTATGCGGTTGTTTGCGCCGTTGATGTGAAACGGATACGAAGGTTATTTTTCAGGACTGGTTGTATTTTAAAAAAATGTTGTACCTTTGTGCCCTTGAAATATGCAGTTGAGATCCTGGTTTTTTTGGGTGGGAGACTGCATGTGGCTGGGTTTGAGCCTGGCCGTACGATAGGAGTTCAGAGAAGTGGAAAGATTTGTATGCTTGCAACCACGTTCAAAAATGCTAAAAACCTTCAACGGTTACATCTCATTTCTTCCCTCTGTATCTGACATTAGTGATGTTGGATTTATTATTTTAAACAGTTTTAATTATGAGTTATTTATTTACATCGGAATCAGTATCGGAGGGACATCCGGACAAAGTAGCAGATCAGATTTCAGACGCTCTGCTGGACAATTTTCTTGCTTTTGATCCACAGTCAAAGGTTGCTTGTGAGACTCTTGTGACGACGGGACAGGTTGTTGTTGCGGGGGAGGTTAAGTCGAAGGCTTACGTCGATATTCAGGACGTTACGCGGGGAGTTATCGGCCGCATAGGCTATACGAAGAGCGAGTATAAGTTTGAGGCCGAGTCTTGCGGCATTCTCAACGCTATTCACGAGCAGTCTGCCGACATCAATCGTGGGGTTGAGCGTGAGGATCCGTTTAATCAGGGGGCGGGTGATCAGGGCATGATGTTTGGTTATGCTACTGCCGAGACCGACAATTACATGCCGTTGCCTCTTGACTTGGCGCATTCTTTGCTGACCGAGCTTGCGGCGATACGTAAGCAGGAGCTTCATTTGATGCCGTATCTTCGTCCGGATGCCAAGTCGCAGGTCACGATACGTTACAGTGACGGGGGTATTCCTGAGGCTATTGATACGATTGTTGTTTCCACCCAGCACGATGATTTTGACGGTGATGGGGTTATGCGTGACAGGATCACGTCGGACGTTATCAACATTCTTATTCCGAGGGTTAAGTCTCGGTATCCGGGGAATGTTCGGGCGTTGTTTGGCGAGGGGATCAAGTATCACGTTAATCCTACGGGCAAGTTTGTTATAGGCGGGCCTCACGGTGATACGGGTTTGACGGGTCGAAAGATCATTGTTGATACTTATGGCGGTAAGGGTGCTCATGGGGGCGGGGCGTTTTCGGGGAAGGATCCTTCGAAGGTTGATCGTTCGGCCGCTTATGCTGCGCGTCATATTGCTAAGAATCTTGTAGCGGCGGGTGTTTCGGACGAGGTTCTTGTGCAGGTTTCGTATGCTATTGGGGTTGCTGAGCCTATGAATATTTTTGTCAATACTTACGGCAAGAGCAGGGTTAAGCTTTCCGACGGGGAGATTGCTAAGGTAGTGGGGGAGATATTTGATTTGCGTCCGAAGGCTATTGAGGAGCGTCTTAAGCTTCGCAATCCTATTTATTCGGAGACTGCATCTTATGGGCATGTAGGGCGCGAGCCTCAGAGGGTGACGAAGACATTCAGGTCTCGCTATGAGGAGCCGGTTGAGATGGAGGTGGAGCTTTTCACCTGGGAGAAACTTGACTATGTGGACCGGATCAGGGAGGCTATAAGGTGACGGCGTGTTGGGGCGTTTTTTCCTGTTGAAAATAAAGAAGAGGCAGCTTGTTTGGGCTGCCTCTTTCGTTTGTAGACCGGTGACGGCGTCATTTTAATTTTTGTTGCACACAACTCGGAATCCGCGACTGCTGCTGGTGGTTTCCGGGGTGTTGGTGCCGCGATATAAGACGGTGCAGCTGGATCCGTCACTTGCCCAGCTGCCTCCGCGCAGGATACGCTTAGTACCGCTGTCGGGGCCGTGGGGGTCTTTATCATCTGTTTTGTTTTCATAAACGGCGGACCAGTCCCAGCACCATTCCCAAACGTTACCGCTCATGTCTTGAAGGCCAAGTTCATTGGCTGTTTTCTTTCCTGCGGGGCTTGTGCCGCTGATACCGCTGGCTAGGCCGCAATCGGTTCCCGCATCGTTATTGCCCCAATACCATGCAACCGCACAAATATTGTTGTTGCCGGCATAATCGTAATCCTTGCTGTTGTTATTCTTTTTTGAATAACTATCCTTACCGCCTCGTGCGGCATATTCCCATTCCGCCTCAGTGGGGAGACGGTACCC
>JAIRMF010000034.1 GCA_031258895.1 Dysgonamonadaceae bacterium
TCCGCGCATAAATTTGTGTTGTTTTGATATTCGTATGTCCTAACATTTTAGAAACCGTTTCAATGGGAACACCTTTCGCCAAAGTCGTGGTCGTAGCGAAAGTATGTCTGGCAAGATGAGTAATTTCCAAAAAAGCAAGCAAGTCCAAGATTGATTAAACGACACGCAATCGGTTTAGAATAAGCAAATTTGGTTGAATCCCCGATTTTGCAAAAATGCAAAATTGAGTGAGAAAGCACGGTATTTCAGTTACCAAACCGTTAGCCGGTTGTTACCGGAAAACCAACAGGTAACGGAGTATGAATAGGAGTAATCAAATCGGTGACTTTAACGCTGACTACCAACTTTTTGCGTAACAAAGAACGCTTATATAACAGGTAACTTTGCCGACGGCAAAGCCCACAAAAAATAAGCGTATGAAAGTAGAAAAATTCAAGGTGTTGCTCTACCTGAAAAAGAGCAGTTTGGACAAATCGGGCAAGGCTCCGATTATGGGGCGCATCACTGTAAACCAGTCGATGGCGCAGTTCAGTAGCAAACTTGCTTGCACGCCCGACCTGTGGAATCCCCGCGAAAGCAGGCTGGACGGCAAGAGCCGTGAAGCTGTCGAAGTGAACGCCAAAATCGACAAACTTTTGCTGGCGATACATTCTGCGTTCGACAGCCTTGTGGAACGCAAGAAACCTTTCGATGCGGAAGCCGTAAAGGTTTTGTTTCAGGGAAGCATGGATTCGCAAACGACCCTTCTGGCTCTCCTTGCCCAATACATGGAGGGGCTGAAAGCCCGCATAGGCATAGACTGCGCTCCGACTACGTTATCAACGTATTTCTACACTCACCGTTCACTCGGCGAGTTCATCAAAAAGAAGTTTAGGACGAAAGACATTGCTTTCGGGCAATTGAACGAACAGTTCATTCGGGAATATCAGGAGTTTGTTTTGACAGAACAGGGATATGCAATGGATACCGTTCGCCATTATCTGGCTATCCTGAAAAAAATCTGCAAAATAGCGTTCAAAGACGGCATTTCCGAGAAATTTCATTTTGCGCACTACAAACTGCCCAAACAGACAGTAACTACTCCCAAAGCATTAAGTCGAGAGAGTTTCGAGAAAGTTCGAGATTTGGATATTCCCCAAAACCGTCCTTCAACCCGTTTTACGAGAGATTTGTTTCTTTTCGCCTGTTACACGGGTACAGGATATGCGGATGTAGTCCGTATCACCAAAGAAAATCTGTTCACGGATGAGGAAGGCAGCCTGTGGCTCAAATATGCGAGGAAGAAAACGGACTATCGGGCGCGTGTCAAATTATTGCCCGAAGCTATCGCTCTAATAGAAAAATATAAAGACGAGAACCGCGATAGTCTGTTCCCGATGCAATCGGCAGATATGGTAAAAGCCAATATGAAAGGTTTGCGGGCTATGGCTGAAATAAAAGAGCCAATGACCTACCATTCAGGGAGGCACAGCTTCGCCAGTTTAATTACGCTCGAAGAGGGAGTGCCGATAGAAACCATCAGCCGGATGCTCGGACACAGCAATATCCAGACTACCCAAGTGTATGCCCGTGTTACTCCGAAAAAACTTTTTGATGACATGGATAAACTCATTGAAGCAACCCAAGATTTTAAGTTAGTTATTTAATCAATTAAACATATATCGCCATGCGTAGTACATTCAAACTATTATTCTACATCAATCGGAATAAAGTAAAATCCGACGGCACAACCGCCGTCATGTGCCGAATCAGTATCGACGGCAAAAGTTCGACGCTCACAACCGGCATCTATTGCCAGCCCGATGACTGGAACGCCAAAAAAGGCATCATCAAAACGGAAAGGGATAATAACCAGCTTTCCGCTTTCCGCCAGTGTTTGGAACAGACCTATGAACGCATCCTTAAAGAGCAGGGCGCGGTCAGTAGTGAACTTCTGAAAAATACGATTGTCGGGGTAAATTCCATACCGACTTACTTGCTCGAAGCGGGTATAGTGGAAATAGAACGCCTACGGATTCGCGCGATTGAAATAAACTCGAATACAACCTATCGGCAATCCAAACTCTCACAGTTGAACCTGCAAGAGTTTCTTCTTTCACGGGGAATGGAGGACATTGCTTTTTCGGATATTACCGAAGAGTTCGGCGAATCGTTCAAAATTTTTATGAAGACCACGGGAGACCGTAAATCGGGGTATATCAACAAGTGCATCACTTGGCTCAATCGGCTTATCTATATCGCTATCGACCAAGAGGTATTGAGAAGCAATCCGCTTGAAGATGTACGATACGAAAAAAAAGAGCGGACTAAACACCGCTATATAGGCAAATCCGACCTGAAACGGATAATGGAAACCCCGATGCGCGACCCACGTATGGAGTTACTTCGCAGGGCTTTCATTTTTTCTTCGCTGACGGGGCTTGCTTATGTGGATATACACGGACTTTATCCGCACCATATCGGGAAAACAGCGGAAGGCAGGCTGTATATCCGAAAAAAGAGGGTGAAAACTAAGGTGGAGGCGTTTATACCATTGCACCCTATTGCGGAACAAATAATGATGCTTTATAATACCACGGACGACAGTAATCCTGTATTTCCGATGCCTTTCCGTGACAGGGCTTGGTTCGAAATAAACCAACTTGGCATTACTATGGACTTGAAAGAGAATCTCTCGTACCATCAAAGTCGCCACAGCTTCGGGACGTTGGCGATTTCGGCAGGGCTTTCCATCGAGAGTATCGCCAAGATGATGGGTCATGCAAATATCTCAACAACACAGGGGTACGCCCAAGTAACGGACATGAAAATATCGGAAGATATGGACAGGCTGATGATACGCCGAAACGCGGTTAATCAATAATCATTTAAAAACCAAGTATATGAAAAGGAAAATAATAACCATCGAAAACGGGTTGGTATCCGTACCGCAATCCGGCGAAGTACGAATGACGGCATCTGAAATCGCCGCTTTGTTTGAGGTGTATGTACAAACCGTTTATACCAATATCAAAGCGGTTTTGAAATTGGGAATAGTAAAAACGGATGTTTCTTGCGCTGTAATCGTAACGGGCAATACCCTCATGCCCGATGAGTACGGGCTGGATATGATAACTGCCCTTGCTTTCAGGCTTCATTCCTCTAAAACCGAAATATTTCGGGAGTGGGTAATTCATAGGATAACGGCCAAACCATCGCAAACACTGGTAATTCCGCTATCAAAAAGTTTTTTATACAACTAAAAAAACAGCCGTAAGACAATCCCAATCTTACGGCTGATTTATTTTACGAGAGGCAATTACCTGAACGCTTTTTTGAGGTTTTTGTCGAGCATTGCCTGAATGTCGCTTTCGCGGAAAAGTATCTTACCACCTATTTGTATATAGGGTATCTGTCCGCTATAACGCCATTCCTGTAATGTACTGCGGCTAACCCTTAATCGTTGGTAAACTTCCTTGTCGGTTAGAAAACGTTCGCCGTTTAAGGTCGGCTTGCTGTTGGTCAATGAGCGTTCGATTTTATCCAGCATACGGTCGAGTGCTTTGAAAAACGATTTCACACGTTCATTGTCCTTTGTTACAAAATTATCTTCCATAAGACGTCTCCTTTCGTTTGCGTTCGGGTTGTTTTTCTCCGAGTAATCGGAGTGCCGCCTGCACGTCTTCGGGTCTGTAATACATCTTGTGGTTTACCTGCGAATAAGGCAGAATTCCGTTATCGCGATAGGTCTGCAATGTGCGCGGACTTATGTTCAGCGTGATGCACACGTCCTGATTGTCCATCCATTGCTTCAACGTTTTTTCCTGATGACGGTCGCACAAGGCTTCCACCTTACGGGCAAATTGCTCGAAGCGGGACATCATCGCCTCGTATGTACGGGCTTCTATGCCTATTATTTCCATCTTTCATTTTTTAGTGGTTTATTATCACGGGAAGGCAAAGATAAATCTATTATCCATGCTATGTATCAGAATAATAAGCGATGGAAGCATCAGGCAGCGAGTGGCGCAAGACGGAGCCAAAAAAGCCCCTTTCGGGGCTTCAGCATTAATTTAAATGCGAGGGTAACTTAAATTGAAATTCCATGATTAACCGTTCCGTATCACTAACCTGAGTTTTGGATACTATTATCCAATTAGAGCAATGGTATAGGAGCGCGGAGTATTCGTTCGAGAAAAAACAGACAGTCAGCGGTCAGCGGAAAGATACACAGAGTGGGTTAGAATAAAGACAATTGCCCGTGTTGAGGGTCAAAGTTGACTTTGATAGCAGGTTTTTTGTCAAAAAAGCAGTACGCCCCCAAGAGCAGCAATGAGATTCATTATAAAGTTGTGAAAAGAGCGATGCCGTGTGTGTTCAACCTTGCCGGTATTTTTGAGCAAATCGTTAATGGTTTCAATAATAGCGCGTTTTCGGAGGAGGATTTTATCCCAAAGTGGCATTAGTCGGTTTTTCATGTTGCTCCTGAGACCGGTAACGATGTGAACGCCGTTGTCAAAGAGTGATTCAAAGAGCGATTGGGAAATGTATCCCCTGTCGCCAAAAAGTTTGCCGAAAAGGTTTTTTGTCAGTTTTTGCATAACTTTCAGATCGCGGTCGTCCGTGTTTCCGGGCGTCAGGCAAAACGAAAGGATTTCACCTTTGTCATTGACCACAAGATGCAGCTTAAATCCGTAAAACCAGCCCATTGTGCTTTTCCCGCACATCGCCCAATCTTGAAAAACCTTGTTGCGGGAAATGCGTTTGTTGTGACAAACAGCAATTTTAGTGCTGTCCACAAAAGTGATACCGGTACATTTTCCAAAACAAATCATATTCAAAAAGAACATCATCGGGAAAAATACGCGGCGCTGAATTTGCACGAAACGATTGTATGACAATGCTTTTGGAAACTCATTTTTAAGATGAACGCAGATATAATGCAGGTAAAAATGTTTGAAATTGTCGAAAGTCCCAAAATGAAAAAGCATCAAAATGGTAATGATTTCGCTATCCGACATCTCACAGGAGCGATTACGGCGTCTTTTGCCCTCCTCGTTCAATTTCGGACGTTTTTGTAGTTCTTTTGCAAATTCTTTGCAAAAATCGTCTGTAATACAGAAAATTTCAGTAATTTTGCTCTTAGTCAGCATAGTTGATATATCGTTTTATCTTGTTGAATTTCAAATATAAAGATACTGAAATATTTCCAACTATGCTACTTTTTGTGCGTTTTTCTTATCCAAAACTCAGGTCACTAATATCGTCATCGGGCTGTGGAACCAACTTGTATTTATCCACAAACCAATTCAGGTGGGAACTATCGAAATCCACGTATGCAGTCGTATGCCGGTGCACCAGAAGCGGCATCCCTATCCTTATCCCGTCCTGGCAATCTTCGTGGTCTTTCATTAAAACGAAGTAATTGGTATGGTGGCAACTGTCGCTGATGTTGCTTAATATCTCGTCCATCGGGAAATCGGGAATTGCGTAATGCCCTTCTTCTCCCGGCTTGTCATACTCCACAAGCAGCGTACCGACCTTACAGGCATCAGTAAACAATTCGCGTAATTGTTCAGTCGTAAAATCAAATAAGGGATAAAATCGTTCCATATTTTCTGTTTCAATTTACAACTTCAAAGATACATGAAATATTTTGGCTGCCAATGGCTTATCCGATATTGGCAATGTGTGGCGGCGGTTGTCCTTTTCCCCGCCATGAATTTACACGCGGCTTACCGATTAACGCCGTGAGTATGCTGTTTTTATCTTCTATCCCGTTTCTATCGAAATGATTTTTTCCTCTTTTAGCGGAATGATCTCATCGGTCTGTAGTATTCGATTTCAGGCGCAAAGGTATTTCCGTGTTCTTCACGCCGCTGGCAAGGTCAAGCCCTACGGGTTTGCGAATAAATCTTCCTCTTTCCCTTCTTGAACTATCCGGGCGAGCGTATTTACCGCTTCGCTTTCGCCAAAACCTTGCACGGCTAAACACTACCCTTTTTTAGCTTCTGAAACTCGAATACTTCTCACCGACCGATGCGGCATAGCGATAAAAAAAAAGTCAAAAATCATGAAACGGAATGAAGATAAAAATAGGAAACAACGAACCATCTACCTCGGAATTAGCATAGGTTGGGTTTTGAAAACAGGCTTTATAGTCGCAGGAATAGCCATTTGGGGCTGGGTTTTCGTGGCGGTAATGGGGTGGGGCTTTACATCGGGTTTAAGGTGCTGAAAGGGCTTCTTTCCTGTCTTCTTTCGCTTCTCATTTTGGCGGTGGCAATCACACTTTTAATAGCAATCATTTTTTAATCATCAAAAACATAAGGACATGAAAACAATATCATTGGCAACAGGCAAGGTACACGACAGCAATGTACAGAGTGTTAAAGAAAGTCAGGTGGTTATCCTGAACCATACATCAATATCGAAATGGGTAGTTTACAAAGTGGAGCATTCCCAACAATGGGGCTACACGTACCACATGGTAAGCCTTTCGGAACCTCGTTTCAATACGGCGACCACATTTACATCGTGGCGGGAAAAGTTCGGCATAGGCTGGTACTTTGACGACGAAAACCCCGAATTTATGGACGCTTTCGAGGTGGCGATACTTCGGCAACAAGCCCAACAGAAAGCCGATACCAGAGCGGAGGAACAACGCAAGGAAAAGGAACGCCGCGAACAGGTGAAAACCATCGGGCGAGAACGCCTCAATGACCTGATACCCGCCAATGCGCAAGCCGTTATTATCGCCTGTGAACGGGAAGACGATTCCGACCCTTATACGGATTACTACGCAGCATCAACCGTGCGCCGTGTGATTTTAGGCTTTTCCACCCACACGAAAAACAACTTTCAGGAAATGCGCAACCTTGCAGGAAACTTCGAGGAAACCGCCTACCTGACCGAGAAAAACGAAGAACACGAACACCGCGAGAATTACTCGGGCGGACACGGCTACTATTTGGGCGAAAGCAAATATCGGGGCTGGATTATCGAAAAGGCGCGGATATACGACCGTGAACGCTTCATTGAGGAATATGCCTACACCGCAGGGGACGAAGCAAATATACGCATCAAAACCGCCCCAAAAACGGCAGAAACAACCCCAACGGCAAAGCCGATAACAGGCGACTATACCATTGTCGATTATTCCGAGAAAGCAATAGCCATATTCGGCGACACGAAAGCCATTAAAGACCAACTTTCGGCATTGGGCGGACGCTTCAATATGTACCTCACTCTGAACGGTAAACGGTGCGCCGGTTGGATATTCCAAAAGAGCAAAGAGGACGATTTACGCAAGTTGGTAAGCCTAAATTAACAAATAGATTATTCACACGGGGCGGAGCAGTCCGCCCCACAATACCACAAGTCATGGATTACAGGAATTTATCAATAGCAGAAAAGATTGAGCAGGTAACGGTTATGTTGAACGAACTAACCGTAGCCAAGCAATTAACCTTATTATTCAACTAAAAAACAATAGATATGAACCATCAAGAATTTATCGAAAGAACGGGTTTAACCCCGACAATCGAAGAATACCAAACCATTGAAGCCATATACATGGCGGCGGGCGAAATGGATAAGGACGAGTTTTGCAAAGAGTTCAAGAAGTGCGGGAACAGCCGCCTTGTTGCGGAACTTTTCAGGACGATTTGCACCCTAAAAGGGCAATACGAGGAACGGCGCAACGAAATTGAAGACCTGCACCAACAGAAAAACGAAATGGTTGATTTTCTTATCGACAGGGTGCAGGCATTCAGCGATAAGGAACTTCTTGAAAAGGCTTCCGAAATGGTTGGACAAAAAGAAATCATTCGGCGCAGGATTGTAAAAGGACACCAACTTTGGTCGTATGAAACAGAATGGATGCTAAATAATTTATTTTAGGTAACAAACGGGCGGAGCAATCCGCCCACAAAAAAGAACGGATATGAAATTGACAATCAGTAAAAGCAAAGAGCCGAAAGGCACGATTAGAGGCCTTTCCATGAACGAACTGGATGTTATCCTGAACATCGTAGATGTAGCCGACCGCCGTTGTTTCAATGTAAGCGACAAGGACGACGACAGGTGGTACAGCAACGACGATTTTATACTGGTGCTGAACGACGAACAGCGCAAAGCACTGGCAAAAGTCGGCAACGAGATACGTAAAATTATAGGTTAAATACAGGGCGGGACGAAAGCCCCGCCCACAATACTAAAAGCAATGACAGCAGAATTTATACAGTACGCCAAAGATATAACGCAGGCGGAACGGGAATTGAAAATAGAACAATGGGTAGGAATATCCTTTGAAGTGATCCGACGCGGCGACGGGAACCGCCAAGTGCTGCACCACATCGACATTCCCCGTCGCATGTTGGAGCGGTGGCAGTGGGTAATAGAATGGCGCACGGCCAAACTAAAGTGCCAATATCCTCGCGATATCGTGAGGGCTTGCATGGGCTTCTATGACAAGCGTACCGGCCTCGATACCGGCATGAACAGCCTGTTAAACCGCATGACGGCAACCAAAGCGCAAATCACAAAGGTAGAACGCGCCATTGCCCGATACATTGACCACGAAACACACAACAATCTGTTTTTCGTAGCCGCCACAGACAAACGGTTACAGCAAGCACAATGCAAATTGGAACGCAAAAAACAGAACTACACGGAGGCTTGCAGCGTGTTACGTCAGACAATCGAACAACACCGCCAACACCCCAAAGCGTTCCGGCTTTATATCGGTTTTCAAAAATTGGGTGAAGTTCGATACCTATGCCGAAGCACGGCAATATGCGGGAGAAACAAGCCTTTCAGGGGTGTTCAACATTTTGGGCGAAAAAGGCTACCGCGACGCATGGTATGTATCGAAAATTGAAGTTCAACCACAAAAACAAGCGATATGATAACGATTAAAGACATCACAGGGGCAAGCATCGAAGTTACCGACCTTGATGCAGCCATCCGGCAATGCCGGTTATGTAAAGACAGCCCGTACAAAATGCCTTGCGGTCACACCGTCGGTGAAGACCACGCCTTTATGCTGGAACAGCTAACGGCGATAAAACAGCAACAACGGCGGGAACGCTGGCTGCCAAGCACCAAGAAACGATACGAAGAAGGCAAGCGGTTTACCAAGTTGGATATGGGCTATGAAATAGGCTGCCACGAGGCATACCATCCCGCATCCATCTATTGGAACAGTTACACAGGGCGGACATGATAAGGCATTTCAACGCCTTTTTCGGGACGGATATTAAATGACAGGACGACGGGCGGAAAACCGCCCGTTACTTTTTCCATGACTTACCAAACGAACGGGGAGAAAAAGTAACAAAAAGCCGAACTATTTTTAAATAGTTCCATTTAATTTTTCCCAAATTCGCTTATAATCCTCTCCTGATAACCTTGAACCAACAGGCTTAACATTGTTCCAAGTTTCATTTGGTTGTTGAGAAAGCCAATTGTTTACAGTATCGGTGGATTGGTTAAATATTTCTCCATTTACAGAAGCATTGTATAGTTCCCCTAAACTGTTAGCGATACTTCTTGGCACATTATTTTTCCTCATAAGCACACCTTCATCCGTGTTTACACCGTAATGTAAATATGCAGGAAGATTTGCCATTTTTTTCTTTTCAATATCTGATAAATTTTCCCAATCAACACCACTCGTTGGCATTTTCTGCAATGCGGCAAGCCCCCAAGTAGCTGAATTTGCCACAATTTTATAGAGTGCTTTTGTAGCTTTCTGAATAGCTGTTGTGGATTCTATATTCGGATACATTCTTGATGCTATACTGGCTAAATTCCTGCCATTTACCCAATCAATTATCAATCTGGCAATACTGGAACGGTCTAAAGGTTGTCCTCCTTCACTTAGATCCTGAATTGACTTCTTTATCTCATAAGTATTCAGCATTATTCCCACAAGGTTTTGCATTGTTTGGTTGTTTTCAGAAAACAGTTGATTCCGTTGCCAATCTTGTGGGCTAATATTAGATGAAGCTAACCTGCCTATCATCTGACGTACAGAAACAGAAGAGAAGCCTGTTTCGTCTGCTCTTTTTGCATCCGCTAATGATAAAGTGCTTACATATCTACGTAAATTATCCCGTAAAAAGTTTTTCTTCTCACCAGAAAGTTGATTGTAACCAAAAGTAGCTTGTAACTTTAATTCAAGTTGTGCGAGAAAAGCATCTTGTTGCTGAGTTTGCCTTCTTAAATGCGATATATACTGCAATATAGCTGACCACCGTTCATCTACAAAAAGCCATCGCTCAAAATCTTCTTCTGCGTGACGTAAGGCATTGTCGATAGCATTAACCAACTGAGAATGCAAGGCATCTGATGCTTTTTTGACATAATTTCCAACTTCTAAAAGGTCTGCTTGATTTTTTACTGCAATTCCCACCCAACCCATACTACCCTGTCCGGCACGTCCAACTCTTCCTGCTAAATTCCAAAAGTCACGTACGGGCATTGCTCCCGAATAAGGATAATTATAGGCACCCATTACGACTGCTGAAACAGGGAAGTTGATACCTTGTGCTATGGTTGTTGTAGCTACTAAAACTTGAAGTTTTTCATTTGACATCAAATCTTCAATCAGGAAGCGGACTTCATCAGGAAGAGCTGAACTATGTACGGCAATTCTCCTTCTTAAAAATTTTTTCAATGGAAAATCTTCTCCCAATTCGCTCTGAACAAGTTTAATGACTAGTTCGATATCTTCATCTGTTTCTACGTCATTTCCTACACTTGCATATAGAATTTCAGCAATTTTATATGTTTCATTTGGGTTTGAAGCAAGCACTATTATCGGCGATTCCAAGCTCAAAACATCAGAAGCAACCGAAGAAGCCATTTTTACTTTAGTCCCCCTCGCCTGAGAAACTGTTTGGTCGGCATCCCGAACAGTACTCAAAGGTATTACACTACCTATATCATAGGTTCCTTTATCTGTATGAAGAGTGCGTAACACATAGTCATAGTTTCTTGCTCGTCCTACAATTTCTATAGCTCCTACAATTCTTTCGTTAGGTTGCCACCAATCCAATTCTAAATTGATAACATTTCCTCTATCGCCAGCAAGCCATCTCGAAACATCCTCTGAATTGGAAATGTCCGGTGTCATCAATAAGAAATTGGCTTCTTCGCAATCATTTTTAATAGTGGAAAGTAAAAACTCCAGATTTAACCCTCTTGACGATTCTTCTATGTTATGAGCTTCATCAACTACTGTAAGAACCAACGGTCGTTCAGGGGTTGTACCAAGACCTTGTCGTACAAGCAAGTTCATCTTTTCATAAGTGGCTATAAGTATATCAAAATCTGTATGATTACCATTCTCTTCCACTAAATGTTGTTCAAAACCATCCAAGTCAATCGCTCCGCTTGCTCTTTCTATTCTTATCCCGATATTGGATAAATCTTTTTTTAACTGTATATAAACCTGATTTACTAAAGCTTTGGTAGGGACTATGTAAGCCACCCAACCACCTCGTTCCCTAAACTGATTGAGAGCCTGTAATATTCTATATTCAGCAATTAATGTCTTACCACTGGATGTGGGTAAATTGACAACAACGGCTCTGTGTGCAGGATTCAGTAATTCACCTTCAATGATAGATTCCCTTTGCGGATATAGCAACTCAAACAACCCTTTTTCTTCTCTATGAGATACAAAATGGTTGAACCGAGTTACCCAATTATTGATTCCTCTTGTGGTGTACCAAATGGTATTCCGTATCATTTTTACCGCAAAAGCTTCAAAAAATTGATATAATAATCTGAGGCTTATGTTCCCTAATTTCTGAGCATATTCTGATGCTATTCCTATATGATATTGTAATTCATTTTCCGGATCTAATGGTCGTCCTTCCATTAAATAATTGCCCATAATATCAACACTTTTTGCATAATGATATAATGAGACCAGCTCTGCTGCTCCATAAGGGCGACTTTCTTCATTTACCTGATTCAGAAACGTGTTTTCAAAATCATTTTGTTCCTGTCTGAGCTGATTTATCAATGCTACTGACTGACTAATCTCCTGCCAGTTTTCTTTCTTAATGAGGTAAATAATAGCTTTAAATGAAATGGAGAGAATACGTTGATTCCACGTTTCACCGACTTGAATAGAAGAAAAATCCCCGTTATGGTTTTTTATATATTGTTTTACGAAATGCCAATGTTCTCCCAAATAACCGAATGCTATTAATTTGAGTTGTTCGTATACTAATAATTCACTATCCCATTGAATAGGTAACTGACTGGCGATATCAAAATAGGTAGAGCATAAAGCTTTAAATTCCACATGTTCTCTATTGTCCCAAAATTCTATTATCCTAAGTTCGCAGAGTTCTTTGGCTTTTTGTAGTTGTTCGATTTCTTCTCCGGAAAGTTGTACACTATCAAAACGAACGGACAATTTTGCTTTTTGAATAAGCATACCAATTCCTTCAAGCATATCAGGATAGGCTTGCTCCAAATAATTGTATTTTATTTGTATGCTCATTCTATCGGTTCATTTATTATCGTTTGCCATTCCTCTTTTTGTATCGGAAGATATAATGCTAAAAGCTTTATTCCATTAGGCTCTAATATATGCTGGGATAATCTGTTGTAACTTACTGAAACGTCTCTGTGGTCGTGAGCCACATCGCGTACCAAAACACCTATCAACTGGAATTGACAATTATTAGAATAATAAGCTCTAAAACTTGCATTATAATCCGCTTTAAATGGATGTCCTTCAGGATAATGTCTCATCTTGCTTAGAAGATAAGTTATGAGTATTTGTCTTTTTGCCCTGTCATCATACAAATCTCTAAGTTGTTTTTCAATACCGTCCGAACTTGTCATTACTTGTGGCGGTCTATTGGCTGTTTCTGAAGAAGTTTTGACCTCTCCAAACAAAAATAACACTTGCCCGTCCACTTCTATAAAACCGACCAAATCAGCCCCCGTTTTATTTCCCTTAGGATTTCTGGCATCTCTGTTCTCATTCCAATGAAACCGACACACAAACGCTTCTTCCAACACAACCTCAGCATAGGCTTCACCTACACGGAATTGTTGCAACTCCAGTTGCTCATTTTCCAAAGCCTGAATATCTGCAATAAGTTCATCGCTTGCATTAAAGCCTGTTTCCTGTTGTAAAGCTCTTAATGTATCTAATGTATTTTGTCTTTCTTCACGGTCTAATAAATTATCCTTTACAGTCCCTTGCAAATGAACACGACACTGCTGTTCATTCACAGTAATGCCGTGGTATGAACGATAATCGTTATCGATATGTCCGTAAAGAATATTCATTTATAATAATTTGCAATGTATATTTATCGACCACAAAAGTACTAAATCCTTGCGAATTGGCTGTGTTTTTTTCTGAAACCTTAGTTTAAAATAAAGAAAGTTCTAAAAAACACCTGACAAATATCATGTCGGGTGTTTTTCAATAAGTTGCGTAAAGTCGTATTTATCAACAATCTCTATTAATAGCCCAATCTCTCCAACAGACAACAACACCATCCAATCGGATTTAGGAAGCATTTTCCTTTCCTTACCTCGTAATGCAAATGGCTACCTGTTGTTAGTCCGGTATTTCCGACACAAGCGATCTGTTGGAAAATAATTACCGAATCGCCTACCTTTACCGGTGCCTTGCTTAAATGGGCATAGAACGACCGGAAACCGCCCGTGTGCTGAATTTCGACAAAAATCCCGTACCCCGAATTATAACCCTTACGAATGACTACGCCGTTTCCGGCGGCATATACGGGAGTACCCTTAACCCCCTTTATATCAATTCCGGCATGAAACTTTCGCACCTTATATACGGGGTGCTTCCGCATCCCGTAACCCGATGAGATAACAGGTTCCTTAACCGGGAAAATTACGGGATAATTCGACAATTCGCTGATTGACATTTGCAATGAATCTGCTATTTGGCAAAACTCCTGAACAGAATAAGCGTTTACCGTGAGTTTTTCTATTTCCGATTTTCTGTCGCCGGAACCACACGTTTGTCCCCATACGGGTAATTGCGCCAGAGCAAGCAAGAACGATAAAATGATGTATTTCATAGTTTTTAAGTTAAGCAGGCATCCGAATTACTCCGGACACCTGCCCTCATCACTTTATTCTTCCTCTACCTCATTCTGCCAACTGAACGACTTTTGAACGACCTGCCCGAAGTTGTCCTCGATATAAATATCTATCTTCTGCTGGTCGGACGAGCGGGAGGTATAGTAGAGCCTGAACTCCGTCCGTTCCAATGGATAGCGGTCGTTCGGAGCGAACAGCATACCGTCATCCATACGCAATTCGCCTTTGCCGTCCGGTTGAAAATAACGGATGTAAAAGCGATTTTCCTTGTAATCGCCTTCTTTTACGATTTGGCAGCGGATTTCTGCTGTTTCGCCCTCGACGATGCGTTTCTGCACCGGCATAGTTTCCAAATCAAATAGGTAGCGTGTACGAATATCCAAATCGTCGCTACAGGCACAGGCCAGCAGCATTATCGCCGCCAGCCACGCTGTTATTCCGAAAAAACTTTTTATCTTTTTCATTGTAATTATTTTTTTTAGTTCAACATAAATCGTAAGCCGATACCAAATTGCGTGTGGAACTTCGATACATCCGAGCCGAACAGGATGCGTTCGCGCCCCGTCAGGAGCAGCACCACACGGTCTGTCAGGTAGGTTTCCATTTCCAACGTAATCGCCCCGCCGTACACAAATCGGTCGCGGCTTTGGAGCGTCGAACCGTCAAACAGCAGTTTCTCGCCCCAATTCACCGTTTCGTAACCTGCCACCGCCGAGCCACCCAGCGAGAGGAAAAAGGTTTTTGACGGATCGGAAATAATGTTCAGGAAGTAGCCGCCTTCGGCAGTAAACTGCGCCACCGGCAGGCGAATGTCCTTGTAGGGATAGTAGCGTTGCAGGTATTCCGCCCCGAACACCCATTTGTTGCCGTGTCTGGCGTATGTTGCCATCGACACGCCAAAGGAGTAACCCGTTTCACTGTCGGTGGACGAAGAATAAAAGCCGTCCACCATGCCGCCTGTTACCTGAATGCCCCGCATTCCCGGTAAACAACGCTGCGCGTATGCCCCGCCCGTGAGGGCGAAGCATAAGACAAGCGTCAGGATAATTGTTACCCGCTTCATAGCTATTTTACTTTTAGTTCGTTGATGACTTTGGCGCGTACCAAATCGGCGTTATCGACCGTAAAGCGTTGATGCCGCCCGCCGTTCTGTTCGTTCAGCTCCACAACCAGCATTTTATCATCGGGAATCGTGAATTTGGGCAGGGTAAATACCGTGCGAGTCGTGATTTTACCGCCGACTAACATCAAATTATTGTAGGCGCGAAGCGGCCATATCACTTGTTCCTGAATGGCGGTGCGCTTGGCTACTTTCTTATCCACGATTTTGAACGTGATAAAGTCAATATTGAACGGAACGTTCGACGAGTTTTTTAACTGGAGGTGGAAATACAGCAGCCCGTTGTGGGTGTAAATTCCTTTCAACGTATGCTGGATTCCGAAACGTTTGCAGCCGATATGCTTGATTTCGCGGTCATCGTTTTTATAGATGGACTGCATAATCAGGCGCACCAAAAGCGGCGATTCCTGTCCCAACTCTTTCATATAGACTTCAAGTGCGTTGTTCGGGCGGTTCACCGCTTCGCCATCGTGCAGGACGTCAGTCATTTCAATACTCAACTTCACAGGCTCATCCGCATACTTCACATTGAACGTGTAATAATTTCCATCTTCCGTGATTACAGCAAGATTGCTTTCACGAGAGAAATCCCGTAAGGCAGCCTTCACACGCAACACGTTTTCCGTGCCGTCGGCTTTGGCCGCCAAGAGGTCTGCACTTCCCAAGTCCACGTAACGAATCGGCGTCGGGAAAATGACGTGGACGGTCTTATTAAACGTAACTTCCAGCGCATAGGGTGGAATCATCCGGTTGAAAGTCAAAGGGCGTGTATAGCCCTGAAAGTAATCGCCTGTCGAGGGTGAAGTTTGTACCGTTTCAGGTACGGAGGCTGATTGTTCGACGACAACCTTTTCGGCTGCCTTGTTCGTGTTTTGCGCCATTGCGACGCTTGCGCTTGCAACGAGGGCAAGCAAAATCAAAAACTGTTTCATTGCTAAATTCATTTTAATTGTTTGACAAAAGATTTTTTTAGTGGGGTCACAGACCCATTTGTTATTTTTCTTACTGTGTTTTTGGCAGGAGTAGTAAGCGGTAGTTTGCTTTGAGCGTTATTTTTACCACGCTCATTTTCTTACTCACATACTGCGACGCCCCTTGTATCAAGCCCTTTCCCATATCAGCGGCGAGTTGAGACCCTGCGTTGTCGGAAATCATTATCGAACTTCCAGCGGAGTTCGCCAATGTGGAGGCAACCTCTTTGGCGGCTTTTACCTCATCGTTTCCGGGAACGAATATCCCGCGCTGCCCGTCGGTATCATACACCAAAAGTTCGACGGGGATAATATTGTCGGCATACTGAATGGAAGTAATGGATACGTCCATCCGTTCGCCTCCGATTCGGCAGGCTCCGGTAACTATCGTATTGGCAGGAATCAACAGATCTCCCGCCCGCATCGGCTCCAACAGGCGTATCTGCACCTCTTTCCCGTTGGTCAGCGTTACCGTTTGATACACACAGGCGCGAATGCTGTTTTTGTCCTGTACGCCTTCGTTACCGGCAGCCGTCAGGAATCCGAGATTGCGGGGCTTGCTGTACGCTTCTACAAATTCGGCGTTGTCCATCGGAGCAGCCAGCAGCGAAACCACGTTTTGCTGCACCTGTTTCACGGGCTGGGCGACCACCTTGCCGGATTGTCCGCCGGAAGATCCTGCGGCAGTCGTTTCACCGCCCTGCGTTGCCTGCCCTGTGGATTGTGGCATATACTTCGCGGCCATTTGGTAGGATTTTTCCATGAACTGCAACTGTTCTTCCTGCGCCCGCTTGCGTTGCGCTTCCTCGTCTAACTTGCGTTCCAATTCCTGAATACGGGATTCTACCGCAGGTTGCGCCTGTTGGTCTTTATTTGCGGCAGGTTCATCGTACCACGACCCTAACTGCTTGTTGATGTCCTGATAGGCGTTCACGGAAGATTGTACCGATGTGGTGGACGAAGGACGGGAAGGCGCTTCGTAGTATTCCGGCGATTGGGAAACCGTGCGCACTTGACGTTCTTCTTCCACTTTGAAGTGTTGTTCGGCCTCGCCGAGTTGTACGGAAAAATCCTGCAAGCTCCGCATTCGTTCCTGCTGCTTTTGCTGCATGGCTTCACGCTCGTAAGCGTCGCGTTTATCCGACACCAAGCCCTCATCTTTGGGCATCGGCAGTTCGACATTCAGCCCCGCTTGCTGTGCCTCTTTCTCTTTATCCTTGCCCGACGGGGCGAAGATCAGCCACAGGGCAGCCCCGAAAATCAGGAAGAACAGCGGCATGATGAGCATTTTCTTCCGTTTTTGCAGTTCCGCAGGAGTGAGTTCCTTTTTCGGCTGTGCGGGTTTTCCCGACTTCGGAGGGTTGGGCTTATATTCCGGCACAGCCTGTTGTACTTCGGGCGCTGCCGTTTCCGGCGGTGGCGTCCCTTTATTCAAATTTTCCTGTTCCATCGTAATGATTGTTTTGTTGATTAATACTGTCCCTGCGGGTTTGTTCCTGTTGGAGCCGCAGGGCTTCGATTTGCTCTATCTGCAACTGAATCCCGCTCTTTTTGCCGAAGTTGTAAATCGACGAAACGGTCATGTAGATTGACAGTCCGCCGAACACAAAGAGCATGGTCAGTATGAGGATCACACGGCGGTCGGGAGTCATACGCCCCAACAGACCGCACAGGCCGTCTTCCAGCCATTCGTTGATTTTATTGAAGAATTTTCGGATCATGACGCACCTACCTTTCCAAAACCCGCAGGTCTTTGTTTTCGATGATTTCAAACTTTTCCATCGTAAACCCTTGCGGGTTATTGTCGGAACGCACCGAGTTAATCAGGTTGCAGCGCGTAACGAGGCTTCGTTCGGTGATGTTCGACGCACGGATAATCATCTGCCGGGCGTGGGTTACAGCCGTGTACGGATAAGCGTCCAGATTGAGCGCCACGCTATCGACCGCAAGAGTTTGATTGATATTCCCCGAAATAAGGCGGTTATAGTACCCTTTTTCCGCCATATCCGAATAATATTTATAGGCGCTCTTATCCACCAGAAAGAGGGCGCGATTGATATTGGATTCGATGGCGGCTTTATCGGGCGAGAGCGTAAAGAACAGTTCGTGAAATCGCTTGATATGCTCCCGTGCCTCGACGGGGCGGTTTTGCGAAAGGTCTTGGGACAAAGCCAGCATAAGCGACTTTCCCCCGTCCAGCACGTAGATACGCTGGCGTTGCGCCTCTGCAAACGAATACGACGACCACACGGAATACCCCGTAATGGCGGCGCACAGGCAGAGGAACACGATACCGAACAGGCGTATCTGCTTAAAGGACGTTTCGATGTTTTTTAAACTTTTAAATTCCATTTTCTAATTTTTTAATGTGATAATTTGCCAATATGCCAATGCTTTTTCTGCCTGTGTCATTTTCTCATTGGCACATTAGCATATCGGCATATTGATTTATTTACCCATCAGGCGACCCGCCACGTTTCCTGCGGCAGCACCGGCAGCACCACCCGCCCAAGCTGCACCTTTGGTAGCCATCGTATTCATGGCACGGTTGTAATTGCCCATACCACCCGCCGAGATTATCCATCCGGCAACGGTCGGAATCGTGAAGTAGCCGATGATACCAATAATCATGAATACCACATAAACCGTGTTGCTTCCGTCGGGCACGAAATTCGGGTTCTGTAACGCCTCGATGTCTTTGGTAAGCATGAGTACCTGAATCCGCGCCAGTATGGATGAGAATAAATCCGATACGGGCAGCCACAGATAGACCGAGATATAACGCGTAATCCATTGCGTCAGGGTCGATTGAAAACCGTCATACACGCTGATTGCAAAGGCAATCGGGCCGAGTATGGCGAGTACCACAAGGAAGAACGTCCGTATCGTGTCGATGACCAATGCGGCGGCTTGAAAGAGCATTTCCAAGAGCCATCGAAAGAAATCCTGAATGGCTTTCTTTGCATTGTAAAAGCCCCGTTCGATGTACATTCCCGCAATCTGCGGGGCATCCAGTATGCCGAGTTCTTCCAAGCGTTGGTCGAATGCCGTGTTATCGACTAACCACGCCGTTTCGGGATTGCGCCGCATGGCTTCGTATTCCAAACGGTCTTTTTCGGCGCGGTAGCGGTTCATATCGAAAGTCTGCGTTTCGAGTATCTGGTGCGTTCCCGTTACTACGGGCGACATCACGGCATTGATGGTTCCCAGCACGACGGAAGGGAAGAACATAATGCACAATCCAATGGCAAAAGGTCGCAGGAGCGGGTACACGTCTATCGGTTCGGCGCGTGATAACGCCTGCCATACGCGGTGCGCCACGTAGAACAGTGCACCCATTCCGGCTATCCCTTTGGCAACCCCGATCATGTTGCTGCAAAGCGGCATCATGTCCACATAGAGGTTGCGCAGTATTTGGTGAAGATTATCGAAATCCATTGTTATGATTTATTTATGGATTACCAATACCTTTCCGACGGGCTGCCGTAGAGTTGCATAATGCGGTCGGTATCGTTTTTCTTTTTCGCCCGCAGGTAGGAAACAGAGATATTCTTGTTGGTAAAGTATTGCACTAACGCTTTGTATTCGCGGACTTCGTTGTACACGCGGTCGATTACATCCATCCGTTCCTTATCCGACAACGATAGTCCGTTGGAGGTGGTAACGGTTTTGAGTTCCGTCAAGAACGAGCCGCTTTCTTCCAACAGCTTGGCATAGCCGTTGCCAATCGCTCCGAGTTCCTCAATCGAGAAATACGGGTCGGACATCATCTTTTGAAAGTTCTTGATGTAGATATCCGAAATATCGCCGACCATGAGAATTGTCTGTTGCACTTTGCGAGCGTCTTTCACCAGATTGTGTACGGATTTCAAGGCATCGTAATACTCTTTTCCCTGATTATAAACCTTTTGGACTTCCTTGAAATTGTTAATCATATTACTGGCCGTCGTGGAAGTCTGCACGATTTCCTTGATAGAGTTGGCTAGGTTTCCCGCAAAATTCATCGGGTCGCTGACCACAAATTGCGCTTTTGCCTGATAGGTGCAGCAAAGCGTGATTGCCATAAGGCATAAAAACATCTTTTTCATTTTCTTGATTTTTTAATTGTTACTACTGATTTTATTTTATCCGTAATCCGTAGCGGAGAAATAGCCCATCTATTTTTTAAGGGCTATTCCTCCTCCGCCCGGACATATTCGCCGAAAACGGAGAGCAGAAGCACGTCCCTTTCGGCATTGTAAGCGATTCCCACACGCCCGTACAGGTCGAAGTAGCGGAGACCGAACACATCTTTCACCGGACGCGAATAAACCGCCTGCGGGTTGTTGTAAGTAAGTTCCAGCCAAAAGCCGCCGTTCCTGCGGACTTCGTTGCGGAATATCCGCACCGCCGGCGCACCTTCCGAACTCACCCAACGCCCCGTGATATCCCGCAGGGAAAAATCCGTCCGCGCGGCAAAAGGGTCGGTTCCGTTACTTGTACTGAACATGGCTACCTCCTTATTCTTTTTTGGTGGTACGTCCGGGTTCAGGTTCTCTGCCGCGTTCGACGATATGGATTTCTAAGTCGATTTCCTGTTCTTCGTCCTGTTCGTTCGGCTCTTTGCCCGATAGCAGCGCTTCCAAAAGGATGGTATTTATCCCCGTGGTATATAGCACCAACATTTCCAACTGTTCTTTACTGAATTTGCTAAACATGATTTTTTTAGTGGTTATGGGGCTTACCGCCCCGATGAATACTTATTGTTGCCGCTTGCTTTCGGCAATCTGTTTAATGGCCAGTTCGATATTCCCGCCCAACTCCTCTGTCTTGCGCTGTACTTCCAGCTTCTCGGTTTCTTCGGTCGAAAAACAGTAATACTCTTCCAAACTGACCTCCGTGGCATACACCGCCGACTGTACTCCGCCCAAGCCAAACCACACCTCCTTATACTTGCGAGCGGGATTGTTGGACATGTTGATGGACAAGATTTGACCTTTCTCTTTTTCGGTCAAACCCAATAGCGCCTGTATCGAATCGAATTTGTTCATGTACTTGCGCTGGTCGAGCAGAATTTTGCAATCAGAGTTGTTGATGATGGCTTCCTTGACAATCGGGCTGGAAATAATATCATCGACTTCCTGCGTTACCACGATGGCTTCGCCGAAATACTTACGCACGGTTTTATACATGTACTTCATGTATTCCGCCATGTTTGCCGACGACAAAGCCTTCCACGCTTCCTCGACAATCAGTTGCTTCCGAACGCCTTTCAGCCTTCTGAGCTTGTTGATGAATGCTTCCATAATGATGATGGTCACGATGGGGAACAATTCGCGGTTATCCCTGATACTGTCGATTTCAAAGACGATGAAACTCTTACCCAGCAGGTCGATGTTCTGTTCGGAGTTGAGCAAAAAGTCGAACCGCCCGCCACGGTAGTACTGGCGCAAGGTGGTCAGCAGGTTGTCGATATTGAAATCCTCGCGGCTGACCTTGATGTCCCGTTCGTCCAGTTCCCTGCGGTAATCGTCCCGCATAAACTCGTAGAAAGTGTTGAACGACGGGATAATCTGTCTGTCGGCGGTAATCCGTTCGATGTAAGCCGATACCGCGCTTCCGAGTTCGCCGCTTTCGGTTTTGGAAACCTTGTCGTCTTCCGATTTCCACAGCGTCAGCAGCAGTGTTTTGATACTGTCTTTCTTTTCGACATCAAACACGTAATCGTCCGTGTAGAAAGGGTTGAAGCTGATGGGATTTTTCTCGGTGTACGTGAAATAAATCCCGTCCTCGCCTTTGGTTTTGCGGCGGATCATTTCACACAAGCCCTGATAGGAATTACCCGTATCGACCAGCACAACGTGCGTCCCCTGTTCCCAATATTGCCTCACGAGGTGGTTCATGAAAAAGGATTTTCCCGAACCCGACGGCCCCAAGACAAACTTGTTGCGGTTCGTGGTAATGCCTTTTTTCATCGGCAAATCCGATATATCTACATGGATGGGTTTACCCGAAACGCGGTCGCACATCTTGATACCGAAAGGCGAAGGCGACGAACGGTAGTTGGTTTCCTCCGTGAAGAAACATAAGGCAGGTTCGATGAACGTGTAAAAACTTTCCTCACTCGGAAAATCCCCAGCATTGCCCGGCATGGCCGCCCAATAGAGCGTGGCAGCATCCACCGTGTTGTGGCGCGGTTTGCATTCCATAAGCGCCAACTGGCTACCTACATCGTTGCGGATGTGTTTGAGTTCTTCCACATCGTCCGACCACGCCATCACGTTGAAGTGCGCCCTAACGGAAGTCAGCCCGAAGCTGTGTGCTTCGTTCAGGTACTTGTCAATCCACTCCTTGTTGATTTGGTTTCCGCGCGAATAGCGGGAAAGCGACTGCATGTTGCGTGCGGACTTTTCGAACTTCCGCAGGTTCTCCGCCGAATCGTCCAAGAAAATGTATTGGTTCCACACATGGTCGCACGAAAGCAGTAAACCCACAGGTGCGGCGAACGAGAGCAGGCAGTCGCTTCTATCCGTAGATAACTTTTCGTAGCGCATATCGGTTCCGACCCGTCCGGGCAAATCTTCCACATCCGAAAGGGTATGCAGGCAGACCGTGTTGCTTCCGATCCGCAAACCGTCCGCTCCGAGTTCCATATCCTGCAAACAGGTGGTGTCTTCCAGCGACAGGGCGAAGTATTTTTCGACCAGTCCCGCACTTTCCGGCGTACCTGTGATTTCATCGGATGTTAAACGGGTAAGTGTTACAAACCCCGAATCGTTTACAATCCGCTCGAACTGTCCGACCGATTCCATAAACTTGATCGCCATGTCCTTGTTTACTTCCTTCGGGATAATCGTACCCCGACACAATGACGAAAAGTTCGACTGCATACGCATTCTATCTTTTGTCGTCTTGGTAAGGAATAGGAAACAGGTGTGGTTCAGGTAGGGTCGTTCGTTAAAGTGGCGTTCAAACGAGCGGGACAGGAAACTCATGTCTTCCTTGTCCGTGGCGGGTTGGTAGCGTTCCTTCACGAACCAGTCTTGTTTGTGGATTACCGAATAATCGGGCAATACCCTGACGGCTTTCGCCCACGAGGAATGAATCGCCTCGTATTCGGCGCTCGTTACCGTGAACAGTTCGGGCAAATCGACCCGGAAAGCTACCGTGATATCCGCGTCCTTAGAGATGATACAGCCGTGTTCCACCGAGAGCAGCGGAAACTTGCTCTCGATGGTGGCGGCTTTCATTGTGTTACGCATGACTGGCCTCCTTTCTTTTTTTGGTTTTTCGGAAAAGGCGGCGGGAGTTTTTGCGGTTTATCAGGTAGCGTGGGTGTTGACGTTTAGCCAGCAATTTCATCAGCCCGTGTTCCCCGTATTTCGCATTGAGGTTGAAAGTGAGCCATACCAGCGCGGAAGCCGCGATAACACCGAAGCCGATGCAGAACCATTGGTCAACGCCCGCCATGTAGAGGATGACGAAGACTACGAAGACAGCCAGCAGGCCACCCGCGAAAATGAACAGGTATTGTGCCTTCAAACCCTTGAACTCGACACTTTTCCCAATGCCTTTATTTACATTGTACTCCATAATCGTTGCTGTATATGGAGTGATTAAAGGAAAAAGGAACGCAGGATGGTGGCGGCAACAATCAGGAAGATACACGCACCGAACCAGCTTGCAGCGGTTTTGCTCGTATCGGGATCGCCCGAAGAGAATTTGTTGTACACTTTGATTCCGCCAATCAACCCGACGACCGCGCCGATGGCGTATATCAATTTTGTGCCGGGGTCGAAGTACGACGTTACCATGTTGGTAGCTTCGGTGATACCACCGATACCGTTGCCTTGTGCGAAGGCGGATGCGGTAGCCAATACAAAGGCCGCCGACATAAGAATCTTTTTCTTTGTCATTGCTAATTTTGTTTAAGTGGCAGCCAGGGGGTGGGATTAGTCCCCGCCGGCTACCGGTTTTTGAATAATTGCTTTTTTACATCTCAATTTTTTTAGTGGTCGGTCAGTCGCGCTAACCGTAATCTCTTTCTTTCATACCTCTTTCTTTAATTGGTTCAACACTCTACGCAAAGCTGCGTACATCAAAATCGTTGGGCGCTTTCACGCCTGGTTCATCTGCCATCTCGCTACGCTTGCGGCGGTGGTAGGCGGCGAAATAATCATCCATCAGTTTGCCCGCGGCGACTTTCTTTTTGGGTTCGCCCGATACGACCTGTTCAAACATGTCGGTCTTTCTCACTTCGACCAGTACCCGCCCGGCTTCTTCTTTTTCTTCGGGTGTGGCGGTTTCGGGGTTCTCCACCGTTTTCACCATGCCCGACAGATCGTCAAAGTTTAATCCGGTCGCCACATTTACCCCGAACAATCCCCCTGCTTCCTCGCTTTCTTCGGTATCTACATAATCCTCGCTTTCTTCGGATTCTTCCCCCTCTGGCTCGTCATTGATTACCAAATCAATCTCACCGGAATCGTCCGTTTGTTGACCGGAGGAAAAGACCCTGTCCAGTTCGGAGGGAGGGATTACTGCCGGAGTGTTTTGGAGTTCCCCACCTGCGTTTCCGTCGGCAAATGTAGGGGTATTTTCTTCACGTTTCACGCTTTTAATCAGCGTGGTAGCTTGTGGCAGCGAGTGGCGCAGGTCGAAGCCGCTTTTCCCGACAATATCCTCTTTCGGGGACGGCTTGAACGGGTTGAACACCGGTTTTTTTGCGGCATTTCTTTTCCGTTTTACCGATCGTTCCCACACGAGGTAACCAGCAAGGAAAATCAGGTACAGTACGATGGCTATCATGAAATATCGTATCATGGCTTAAGATATATCTGTCTTACACCTTTCTTTGTATAAGGCGGTAATTTCATCTTTATGGGTGTCAAAGTGTTCTGCCAGTACGTTGTCGAGGTACTCAAACAGGCTTGCATCTTCCCCTCCTATCACATGAACGATTTGCATGATACGTTCGTGAAATTCTTTGCGGATATACACAGCTTTCCCACTGCGGGTGGAAATTCCCGTCTTTTTGAAAAATACGCTTTCGTATTTCGGTATTGTGATTGGGACGGTTTCGACAATAGGGGTTGTTTGCGGGGCGTTACCAAAGCCAAGTAATTTTATTTTTTTCATTAGAGTTTATATTGAATAAATTATTATTGCGTTCTTTTACATACTTTTGCAATATAAATTGAATTATTGAGCATAATGAAATACGACAAAGTTCGAAGGACTCCGAGTCAATTATTGAG